>CAMDBP010000098.1 GCA_945889315.1 Chitinophaga pinensis | reverse complement strand
CGAGGCTACTTGCAGGATGTCTTGCGCAGTGTAGTGGGATTTTAACGTTGAGGTATCAGTAGTTAATGCCAGAAAATGATGTGGATGGATAACATAATTCAGGTAGGTCATTGGCTTTTCATCCTTTCGCCCATCTTTGTCGTATCGGGCAAGTATTAAGTCACTTAAGCGCAAGTATTTGTCGCTGTTGTTGTAAAGTTCTATAAAATCAACGCCATCTTCTTTTGGGTTGAAAAGAAGTTCATTTACTAAGATGTCTCCTTCTTGCGCAGCTGTTGTGGCAATTACCGTCACTAACGCATTTTGCACTGTATTGCCTTTACAGTCTCCTAGCTCCTTGATTAAAAGATGGTATATTGTATTAAGTTCAAAAGGGGAAGCAAACGTCAAGGTTACGGTTTTATCTGTGGAATTAGTTGTGATATTAACTGGGTTCTCGGAGGTTTCTACTAGTTCAAAGTTAGCCAGGTCATTAGCAAGACTTTCCTTTAAATTTTCGGACAAGGTGATACGAAGCGCTTGCGTATTCAAAAAATAATGTGATTGTACTTGAGGTGGATCTTGATCGGGGTCTGCACCAAACAAGGAATTTTGTTGACCTGGAGTTCCTCCAAAAGCATGGTTACTGGCCGACCAATTATCGATTTCAGCACATACTGTGGTGTACGATATCCGCTCTAAGGAATAACCTCCTAGTTTTTTGGTGTCACTATGGTAATATGCTTCGGTGTAGCTAACGGCATCAAGGAGTTCGCCCTGGCTGTTGCGTATTTCCAAATTATCTCCGGTGTTGTTTAGCGCAGGGAATCCTGTTAAACCTATGGTTTGACCGTAACCTGAAAATAGCGGTTCATTTCCGGCGTTGGTAAGAATTAGGAAGGAAGATGGCATTAAAACTGTTTTGGGTAAAAGAGCGGGAGTCCCGCCATCACTAAATGTACAATTCTCTAAATCCAAGGCCTGGGTAGAAGTATTATAAAGCTCAATATACTCTTGCTCCGGCAATCCGAAAGAAGGTGTCGGGTCTGCAAAAATTTCGGTTACAAGAAGATCTCCGCTCTTTGGCTTTAGGGCTCTTAAAACAATGAAAGCAATAGAGGTGTCGCTGCTATTCCCTTGGATGTCTATTAGCGTTTGAATTTTGAGCGTATAATTTCCATTGGTAATGGGCTTACTAAACGATAAAAGCGCTACGTTACCGTTTAAATCAAACGTTACATTGTCGGGAGATCCGTATCCATTAGAGAGTGTGTACTTGGTCAATTCCGTATTTACTATGACGTCATCGAATGTAAGCTGTATTTGATCTTCAATGCTTAAATCTACCTTCGTAACTTGTGCTACCAGAGTATCTTTAATCAATGGCCCAGCATAAATGTCATCTACAAAATGCTTTTGATGAAAACTGGCGGTACTCTGCTTCACCAGTATACCAAAATATCCAGATCCTGTTCGGTAGGTAGTGGTAGCGCCTTCAATTTGGAATAAAGTTCCTCCTTCATAATCTACCCATAATTGCAGCCAACTATCTTCGCAGGTTACTCTAATTCGTATCTTCTTAGTATTGGTTTTGCCGTCTTGACCATCCAGTAAAAGTCTTTGTACCCCATTGCGAATTTCATAGACGCTAACCTCGTCTTTGGTATTGCCAATTCTAACAAAAAGTCCGTTTTTTATTTTGGTTAAGTTCTGGGAATCAGAAGCTAGAAAGACATCCATGTAGTTTGCAGAAGAAGTGCTGAATTGCATATTGACCCAAAAATCCCATTGGGCGTCTCCCGTAATTTGATTTGGTGTCGATAGGTAAAACACCTCAGATACCACAGTTGATGTGGATTGTAGCATCTGATTTGTGACTTTAAATTTGGAGGTATCGCCGCTCCATATAGGGCTAGTGGTTATATTCCCGTCACTAAAATCTTCGATCAATTGTGCATAGCAGGGTAAAAGGAAGACGAAATGTAAAATAAAAATAATAAGTCTCATTCTTTAGAGGTAATTCGAGTTTTCAATTCTTTGTAAATCCCCACAAAGGTTAAATGATTTAGCGGGAATTCAAGGAAAACATGAAGTACACTCAGAAAAAATAATGCAGCGAGTCCTAATTTGTAATCGTAGATATACAGTGCAATAGAAGCAATCCAAATGGAAAAAGCCACGGTAAGCCGTGTTTTGGATACCTGATGCCAGTTGATTATTTTGGTTTTACTAAACCAATTGAGATAATGATACGTATAGGCAAAGGCAATGAAAATCTGCATTTTAAGTGCAATGGTGGAGAGCATTTTGCCGTTAGGCGTAGAGATAAGATAGGTGGTTTTTTTAGCCCAACCCATGAAGATGGCTATTTGTCCGCCTAGCTCTATAAACTTACTTTGCATCATGGTGTTAAGCCAATATTCGCTTAGCTCATATTGACTAGGTTTAGGTCGTTGGTATACGATTAGAAAAAGTATTCCTAAGAAGACAAAAAGCGATGCATACCCCGAAGTATTTCGTGACTTAAGTGCTCCAAATAGAATAAACGCCCCCGTAAAAACATAGACATGAATTACGGTGGGTAGCATCATTCCAATTATCATGGTGTAGGCATTTATTCCATTTAAGAAATAGGCAGCAATAAGTCCTATGGTCATTAGTCCGTAACGGTAGCCTGTTTTTTTAACAAAAGTCATCATCACGGCGGTGTAAAATGCCAAGAAGATAAAGCTTCGCTCATAGTGTAACATGAAGTCAGAAATGGGTTTAAACCAAGAGTTTATAATTGCCTCATTCCATGTTTTGGTAATTTCATATTGACCAAATTGCTTGTAGGCAAAACCAAACGTCATGAGGGCACACAGCAAAATTAGTATCCAGGTATCTTTCTTATTGGTTATGAAATAGGCTCGATTGTCTAACCAACCTATTTCGGTAAGGTAATGCAGTGGTCCTAGTATTGCATAGGATAGCAAAAACACGTGAAAAGGTAGTTTCACGGCAAGGATAAATGATCCAATCATCAGTCCTATATTGAGGTAGTCAAGTTGTTTTCCCTTCACTATGGACAAATCTAATCTATAATAATATGCTGTACATATATCTCATGTTATTTTTTTTGTGCGGTAATGGTACATTTGTTACCATATTTAAACGTAAAATCAAATCAACATGAAAAAAGGAATTATTGTAATAG
>CAMDBP010000097.1 GCA_945889315.1 Chitinophaga pinensis | reverse complement strand
GCTGCTTCTTCTCTTAAAAATTCAGGTGTCTGAAAATATTCGCCTGGACTGAAAGCAATTACTTTTTTAACACGCTCGTCGCGACCAACGATAAGAGCAAGTCCCGCCGAATAAGAACTTCCCCAAATATAAATATCCTTATCTGTATTCGCTGCTACATAATTTATAGCTGCTCTCATATCTGGCTTAGCATCGAGAAACTCAGTGGTAAGATTCTGCTCTTGTGCACGCTTTGCTGTTTCATTAAAAACTTCATTTACCAACCCACCGCTTCGCAAATCAACTGCCAAGCAAGCAAAACCTTCTTTCGCTAATCTAGGTGCAATTAATGTATACTCCCCTCTGCTGTAATCCGCTTGATGAAAAAGGATAATTATTTTTTTTGCTTCTTTATTTGGATAATAATCAGCTGTTAATTCTAGGCCGTCATCAGGTTTTATAGAGATTACACCAGAGTTACCTAGCTCAACCTCGCTAGAAACTCTAGCAAGTTCACCTTTATCACCGCTTTTAGTGCAACCTACTGCTGCAAAACATATAATCAACACAAAATAAAAAAGACGCTTCATTATCGGTCAAAAGTCTTTTATTTTTCTAACATTGCAATGCTTAAATAAAAATTTATGTCAAACAATCTTTTAAAAGGAAAAAAAGGAATCATCTCAGGAGCTTTAGATAGTAATTCTATCGCATGGAAAGTAGCCGAAAAATGTGTAGAACAGGGTGCTGAAATCGTTTTAACCAATGCCCCCATAGCGATGCGAATGGGTGCTATCAATGAACTTTCAGAGCGATTAAATGCTCCTATTATTCCATGTGATGTAACCGATAATAATCAAGTTATCGAATTAGTTGAAAAGTCTATGGATCACTTTGGTGGTAAGTTTGACTTCTTGTTACACTCTATTGGAATGAGTTTAAATGTAAGAAAAGGAAATCCTTATACGGATCTTAATTATGATTGGACTCATAAAACATATGATATTTCTGCCTTATCTTTTCATAAAATGATACAAGCATGTTATCAGAAAGAAGCTATAAATGATTGGGGCTCTATCTTAGGACTAACCTATATTGCCTCGCAACGTGTTTTCCCAGATTACAGTGAAATGGCCGAAAGCAAAGCAATCTTAGAAAGTATTGCTAGAAGTTTTGGGTATCATTATGGTAAACAAGCTAAGGTACGTGTTAACACTATATCTCAATCGCCCACGGTTACTACGGCAGGAAGTGGCGTCAAAGGCTTTGATGACTTCTTGAGCTATGCAGCGAAAATGTCTCCATTGGGTAATGCAGATGCTAATTCATGTGCAGACTATTGTATTTCACTGTTTAGTGATTATACACGCATGGTCACTATGCAAAATCTATTTCACGACGGAGGCTTTAGCTTTACCGGAGCAAGCAATGACTTATTGCGATAAGGAAATAGTCGAATAATAGTAACATTTACACGATATGAAAATCGCTATACTCTCCCGAAATCCTAGGCTATATTCTACACGTCGATTAGTTGAGGCGGGTGAAAAAAGGGGTCATGAAATGGTTGTATTAGACCATTTGCGTTGTGATATCCTTATTGAAAAACGAAAACCTCAATTGTATCACAAGGGAGAAGAGATCACTGGTTTTGATGCCATCATACCTAGAATCGGAGCCTCTGTTACGTTTTACGGGACAGCGGTTGTTAGACAGTTTGAGATGATGAAAGTATTCACTACGACAGAATCTCAAGCATTGGTGAGATCTAGAGATAAGCTTCGCTCCTTACAAATATTGTCGCGTGCTGGAATAAACTTGCCCAAAACTGCATTTACGGATTATTCAAAGGACCCCGATAGTTTGATTAAAAAGGTAGGAGGCCCTCCTTGTGTCATAAAATTACTAGAAGGTACGCAAGGTGTAGGTGTGCTGCTAGCGGAAACCAAAAGTGCCGCTCATTCGGTTTTAGAGGCTTTTCAAGGTCTGAATGCCCGCGTTATGGTGCAAGAGTTCATCAAAGAAGCGAACGGAGCGGATGTTCGGGCTTTTGTTGTAGACGGCGTTGTTGTTGGAGCTATGAAACGTCAAGGCAAAGAAGGTGAGTTCAGAAGTAATTTGCACCGAGGTGGAAGTGCTACGGTAATTGAGCTTTCTGAGGAGGAAGAAAACACTGCCTTAAAAGCAGCCAAAGCTCTAGGACTTGGAATTGCTGGTGTTGATATGCTGCAATCTAACGATGGACCAAAAGTAATGGAGGTTAACTCCTCTCCCGGATTAGAAGGAATAGAAGGCGCCACAGGCAAGGATATTGCCAAGGCCATTATTAGATACATAGAACGAAGTATTGAATAGTTTTTGAAAATACTAAACAAAGAAATAGGTTTTGGCAAAACCATCTTGCATCTAGACATTGCTAAGTTACATACGGGAACTCCTATAGATTTACCCGTAATTATACAAAGAGCTAAAAAACAAGGCCCTACGGTATTGCTTACCGCTGGTATTCATGGTAATGAAATAAATGGCGTAGAAATCGTACGTCAAATTATTCGAAAAAAATACAACGTGCCAGCAATTGGCATTATTATATGCATTCCGGTGGTCAATGTTTTTGGTTTTATCAATCAAGAACGCGCATTTCCAGACGGACGAGATTTAAATAGAATGTTTCCAGGCTCTAAGCAAGGGTCATTAGCGGGTCGTTTTGCGCACAATATTATGAAAGATATTATGCCGCATGTAGACTACATTATTGACTTCCATACCGGTGGTGATGAGCGTTTTAATTATTCTCAAATACGCATAGATGCTAGCGATAAAGAAAGCCTGGAGTTAGCTAAAGTATTTGGCACCAAATTTATTTTAAACTCTGAGAACAGAAGTAAATCTTTCAGAAAAGCAGCAACAGATCTCGGTAAAAAAGTATTGTTATTTGAAGGAGGTAAATCCTTGGACTTAGACAGAATTGTAACTCAAAAAGCCATTCAAGGAACAGCTAAAATTCTGCGACATTTACATATGGCCAATAAAAACATGGAGGATGAGATTACCTCGACTGAAGTTGACGAGCAATATTTATTACAAAGCACGACTTGGGTCAGATCTCCATTATCTGGCATGTACCGAAATTTCGTAAAATTAGGATCTTTTGTTCAAAAAGGAGATTACATTGGTAGTTTATCTGATCCCTATGGAGGGACAGAAAAGAAAGTAAAGTCACCATGTGATGGATTTGTGATATGCAGTAATCACGCTCCTATTGTTAATCAGGGGGACGCACTCATGCATATCAGTACACAGTTAGAGAAACTATAAGGTCACTCCCATCTCTGCAAGGACTTCATCGGCCTGCCCAAAATACTTCATCACGTACAATACGTAGCGAATGTCCACACCTATAGAACGGCTATAACTTTCGTTCCATGCGTAATCATTTATGGTAGCCGTATAGGCTCTATCAAAATTTAC
>CAMDBP010000096.1 GCA_945889315.1 Chitinophaga pinensis | reverse complement strand
ATACGCTCCTTTGGATGCTATTACCGTAAGTCTATCATTTTCTCTAAAACCGAGTAAAACTTCTTTTTTTACATCAAAGGCTATAAACTCATTCTTATGACGTACGTATTGGCACTTATAATCTATTGCCATAAAACCCATCGCAGCTATAAGCGCTATACCGAAGCCTTGCCACCATTTATGCACCAATGCCATAGTTACCGCAATTAAAAATACATAAACCGTGATCATCTGGCTAAAGGTTATGTGCACATTTTCGAAGAACGAATAAGGTAATTCTTGAATATAGCTAGCAACCTGCACTATAAATCGAATATAAATATCTGCCAAATCTGCTAAAAACTGAGCGACTGGTTGATATATAAAGGTGCTGATTGCCATAAACACACCTAAATACAAGACAATACTGATACACGGTATTACGATCATATTTGACAAGATAAAGTAATTAGGGAACTGATGGAAGTAATAGAGCCCTAGAGGAAAGGTGGGTAGCTGCGCAGCTAAACTTACACAGGCCAGTGTCATCACCTTGTCTCCTGTCTTAGTTGACGACCTCCATATCCCCTTAAAATAATCCGTATATAATACGATGCCTATCACGGCCAAAAACGAAAACTGAAACCCTACATTGTAGATATTAAGCGGATTCACCAACAATAAAATAAAACAGGCGAACGACAGTGTATTGTAGATATTAGTCTTTCGCTGAACGGCCTTAGCCACAATAACAGTGGCAAACATGATGGCCGCACGTGAAACAGAAGGAGAAAATCCCGTAACTAGGGAATATAGAAAAAGAGCGAATAGAATAACAACGGACTTTATAACACGCGACCGTCCTTTGCTACTGCCCAGCATTAACAAATAACTTAAGAGCGTATATATAATTCCTACGTGTAATCCGGAAACCGCCAATACGTGTACTGTTCCTGTCTTAGAAAACGCTTCTAGCCAGTCGTCATTTAAATCCTCTTTGTATCCAAAAACAATTGCCTCAGCTACGCCTCTTACAGATTCATCTTTAAAATAGTGATTAAAGGTTGCTTGTAATACGCGCTGCCAAGTATAACCAAGCGCATAGATGGGATTCACCTTATTTACTCCAATCGATTGCCACCTTTCACGTTGCAAGTACCCATTGTGAAAAATGCTGGTCATGGCATTATAGCGTTTAAAATCAAATTGAAATGGATTGCTACTGGCTGTTATTTCATTTAGCTGTCCTGTAATAATAATATAATCGCCGTAATGTAAGGATAAGCTTGCGGTATCATTTGCTAGATAGACTTGTGCCTTTCCTTGAGTCTTAACGTGTTGGGAGACTTTATGAACCGAACTTATTTCAACTACGCAAGAGACCGATTTTTCTTTTTCTTGAGGTACGTCTAGCACTCGAGCCACCATATACTCGGCGTCACTTATTTTTGAGAAATGAGAAGCGTATAAATTGTCCTTTCTGGCATGTGTGAGTGTAATTCCTAAGAGGAAGAATAACAGCAGAATACTAACGGATCCTGCTAATTGCAGGCTTCTTTGAATCTTTTTTCGTAAATAAAGATGTATCCCAATAGAAACCAGAATCAATAATACGGTGAGTAGCTGCACCCAAAACATGGATGCAAAAAAGAAATCGGTGCAGATAATTCCACCGATAAAAGGTACTAGGAAGCGCAGAAGGGGAATATGCCTCCAGAAAAACATTTACATCAGAGATATTTTCGGTACATCAATACTTTTAACTCATCTCGCAACTCCTCATTTTCCCATTGGTACTTTTCTTTGGCTGCGTGGTATATTTCAAATGCCTGCTCTCTATTCGACGCATTGTCTAATTCAGCCATAAATGTGTTGTATGCTGCAGCCTCACCCTTAAAAAATTCACTTTGCAGTTCGAATCGTTTGGCCAATGAGATTGCTTTCGGAATACTACCTATTGGCTGATTGCTAAACTTTTCAAATAAGGAAAGCATATCGTCTTCCATTTTTTCTTTTTTGATGGGCAACTTTGCTTCTGGCAAAACAACAACTTCTGGCTCGATTATTTCTGCAACTGTTACAGGTGTACCATCCCCAGAAGTACCTTTAAGATCTTCGTCTTTAGCTGCTTCGGTAATTTTATTTTTAGTCACCGGTACCTCTGTACTAATTTGCTTTATAGCTGCAGGGACAAAAGGAGATTCCTGTTCCGTAATTTTCTGAACACTTGGTTTAGCCACCATTTTACCTTTCAAGGCTAATAAATTCACTTGGTCGTATAGATCTATACATTGCTTTCGCAAAACGTCGATGTCTAACTGAGACAGTTTCTCTGTATGCAAACTCAATCTACCATTGTGCATGCTCAATACTTCGAGTAACTCGTCTATTTTGATGTGAATATTTTCTCTGCTCATAATATTACTACGAATAAAATCAATTAAATATTACTTTCGAATTCTCTTATCAACACCATGTTTGTAGAACCCAAAAATAGTAAAGGCTGGATAGAAGTTATATGCGGATCTATGTTTTCGGGTAAAACAGAAGAACTTATTAGACGTGTTAAGCGTGCGAAAATAGCTAGACAGCAAGTTCGCATCTTTAAACCCAAAATGGAGACACGTTACGATAAAGTAAAAGTAGTGTCGCATGACGATAACTATCTAGACTCCTTTCCTGTAGAATCTGCAGCTGAAATATTAAATTGGCTTGACGGTATAGACGTGGTAGGGATAGATGAAGCTCAATTTTTTGATGCTGGGCTTCCCGGCGTTTGCAACGAAATTGCTAACCAAAATAAGCGCGTCGTTATCGCAGGTTTGGATATGGATTATCGCGCTAAACCATTCGGGGTGATGCCAGAACTCATGGCTATGGCCGAGTACGTAACCAAAGTACATGCTATATGTATGCAATGTGGCAGTATAGCTCAATATTCATATCGTTTTTCTAAGAACGGTGGACAAGTACAACTTGGCGAAAAAGACCAATACGAGCCTAGATGCCGTAAGTGTTTTGTTACAGGAATGGCAGAACAAACATCGGATACACATAAATAAAATCGCCCCAAAAACGATACCTATCATTTCGCTTGAAGAAGATAGGAAATACAGCGATTATAAATAAAGTAGCAGCCATAGAGGCAAATAGAAAAAAGTGGATCCAAGCTATCTCAGATCTTTGAAGCAAAACAACCGACCAAATCATAGCTAGGGTTAAACTGCCATAAACAAACATTTTTACCGTAGAATCAGTATAGATTCTCGCGATAGACATCGTATTGGAATTCTCATCTTCTTCTTTATCAAAATAAGAGAACAGTAAAAGATTGGATAAATTTATGACATAAAAAATTCCGAAAATAAATCGAATGTCTACGGATATTTCTCTAGGTGGCACTTCAACATACGGAGTTAGCACAAATCCAAGGGTAACCACAAAGGCTATAAATACTTCTTTCATAAAGAACTTTCGCTTAACCTGCTCCGAGACCAAATAATTTATTAAGAAATGAAGTCCTGTAAAAGCGATAAGTAACCCACAAAACAGATAATAAACCGGAGGCACATAAAATGCCATTATTCCTAAAATTGTTGCAACTA
>CAMDBP010000095.1 GCA_945889315.1 Chitinophaga pinensis | reverse complement strand
CATTGAAATAATCATTAAAACAAACTAGTTCAATAATAATTGAAGCGCAGAATTAGACTTTTGCTCTAATCGTATTCTTCTTAAGCCAATAATCAAATCAAGCTCAGACTTGCTCTCCTTATAATTAAAAACAGTGAGCAACGTATTGTCTTTGGCCAGACTCACCTCAAATTTATCCGCCAACAATAAAAATAACTCTTCTGTTTTTAGATTGTCTTCATTGTAACATCCAATGAAACTGATGGCTGAATTCTGCATCATATTGAGCTGTATTCCTGCTTTATTAAGCGCGCTAAAAATAAGCTCTAAATTATCTTCAACAATGAATGAAAAATCCTTAGTGGCTATTGTTACCATCGATTGGTATTCTTTTACAATATAACATTGTATATCATTCAATGCGAAATTGTCATTTTCCATGACTACCGTACCTGGTTTACTAGGATCTAAAAACGACTTCACATACAATGGTATTTTCTTATTTTTTAGTGGCTGAATGGTTTTAGGATGTATGACAGACGCACCATAATAGGCGAGTTCTATCGCCTCGTTATACGATAACTTATCAATTAAAACCGGATTCGAAAATTTGCGAGGATCTGCGTTCATTACACCATCCACGTCTTTCCAAATGGTAACGGATTCTGCATCTAGCGCATAGGCGAAAATAGCTGCAGTGTAATCAGAACCTTCTCTGCCTAAGGTGGTATTTTTATGATTTAAACCACGCCCAATAAAACCTTGCGTAATAATTGTTTGCCTGTCCAACAGTGGTTTCAAAGAAGAGTTTATTAGAGGAACACTCTCATCCCAAAGAACATTTGCCGCTCTATTTTTATTGGTGGTAATCACAAAGTTACGTGCGTCTATCCACCTGTTTTTGTACCCGATTTTATTTAAGTAGGTGCTTACAATCTTCGTAGAGATTAATTCACCGAAAGGAACTATTCTGTCATATTCAATATCATACGGAGAAGATTCGTCCCGTTTCTTCTCAACAATACACTCTAATTCTATTAAAAGATTCTCTACTTCATAATATTCATTCTCGGCTATTTGCAGATCTTGGATAATTTCGGCATGGAAATTTAGAATCTCTTTATATAGTACTCTTTTCTCCTCTTTATTGTAGTAGTAGGCATCCACCAAAGATTCTAACTTATTGGTAATCTTACCCATAGCTGAAATTACAACTAAAAGTGGACCGTCAGATTGGGTACGCAACAGCTCTGCTACATTCTTTACCGCGGATGCAGATTTAACACTTGCTCCGCCAAACTTGAATACTCTCATTAAAGACTAAATTTGTTGCAAAATTAGCACTACTAAACGTTTTTATGAGATTAAATCAAGTAATAAGTCTAAGTCAGTTTATCGCTGACCAACAAAGCAAACACAAAGAAGCCACAGGTGACCTTTCTAAAATTTTTAGAGACATCAAATTTGCTGCTAAAATTGTAAACAGGGACGTGCGAAAGGCAGGCTTGGTAGATATTCTTGGAGCCTTTGGAACCGTTAATGTTCAAGGAGAGGAAGTTAAAAAACTAGACATGTTAGCAAATGAAGAGTTTAAATCTTCTCTTACCTTAGGGGGTGATTGCTGCGCGATTATTTCAGAAGAAGAAGAAGATATTCATCATATAGAAACAACTTTAAATGTAAATAGCAAGTATATCATCGCTATGGACCCTCTAGACGGTAGCAGTAACATAGACGTGAATGCAAGTATCGGCACCATTTTCTCTGTGTACAAGCGAATAAGCCCCGTTGGAGGACCCGTAACTATGGGTGATGTATTGCAAAAAGGAATTAATCAAGTGGCTGCAGGCTACATCATTTATGGCAGTAGTACTATGATGGTTTTTACCACAGGAAATGGTGTGAATGCCTTTACCTTAGACGCATCCATAGGAGATTTTTGTTTAAGTCATCCAGATATCAAAATTCCTGAAGACGGAAATATTTATTCTATTAATGATGGAATTTATGACAGAATGGAGCCAGGAGTTCAACACTACGTTGATTACTGTCGCAACTCAACAACAAAAGAAACGTATAGTGCGAGATACATTGGAAGTATGGTTGCAGATTTTCATAGAAACATGCTAAAAGGAGGTATTTTTATGTACCCCGCAACAACTGATGCACCTAAAGGTAAACTTCGTTTGATGTTTGAGAGCAATCCAATGGCATTTATCACTGAGCAAGCAGGCGGAAAGGCCACAACTGGCCACGTTCGTATTTTAGAAATTCAACCTACCGAAATTCATCAACGTAATCCTGTGTTTATGGGAAGTACGCACATGGTTGAAAAGGTAGAAGAATTTATGAAGCAATAATTACACGGGAATAACCCAGACTGCAAACAAATACTTATCCCTCATGCCCATTGAAAAAACCATAACCTACGTCAAGCAACAATTGGCAAACGCGGAGGGTGGACACGACTGGTGGCATATAGAACGAGTATGGAAATCTGCCAAAAAAATAGCCGAAACAGAAAATGTAAACCTACTCGTGGTAGAACTGGGCGCTTTGCTTCATGATATAGCAGATGCAAAGTTTCATGATGGAGATGAAGAATTAGGACCTAAAACCGCCACTGCATTTATGCAAGAAATCAACGTTGACCAGGAAACCATTCAACATGTTGTACAAATCATAAAGCATATCTCTTTTAAAGGAGGTAAAGAAGCTCAAACATTTACCTCTCTAGAGTTAAGTGTAGTGCAAGACGCAGATAGATTAGATGCGCTAGGAGCCATCGGAATCGCTCGCACATTTAATTACGGCGGCTATAAAAATCGCGAAATTTTTAATCCTAACATACCTCCCAATCTAGCCATGACCAAAGAGGAGTATAAAAAAAGTGATGCTCCCAGCATTAACCATTTTTACGAGAAACTATTGTTGCTTAAGGATCTTATGAATACAGAAACAGGTAAGCAAATGGCCAAACAAAGACACGTATTCATGGAACAATACTTAGCACAATTTTACCAAGAATGGAATGGAGAAATCTAAAACATATTTTTTATTTCCAGAACAATACCGCATTGCTAAAATTTAGTCTGACAACAAAAGGACCGAAATAGCACAATGAAATCCAGGGAAAAATTGTAATTCAATCCACTTATCCTAGTATTTGAATACGTTAATAAATATTCATCGTATTCTTTCCTTCCTTTATTCTTTCCTTTCTGTACCTTTGAAAAGTAGATGATGGATAAAATAAAATGCCCAAATTGTGCTCATCAATTTGATGTAGAAGAAGCCCTAAGTGGGAAATTACAAGAACATTTTAAAGCAGAATACGAACAAAAAATAGCCGAGCAGTCTGCTATATTCAATAGCGAAAGAGAAAAATTAGCACTCGAAAAGGAAGCGTTTGATAAGAAAAAAGAAAATGAAAACGAACTTTTCAAAGAAAAACTTGCGAAGCAAATAGAAAAAGAAAAAGAAGCTATCCAAAAACAAACGCAAGAGGGATTTGAACAACAACTTAAAGCATTAGCTGAGGAAAACGAACGCAAAAAGGAAGAAAATCGTGAACTGCGTGCTGCTGAAATAAATCTACTCAAACGAGAAAATGACCTCAAAGAGAAGGCAGAAGAGCTGCAACTTGAGATAGCCAAAAAAATGCTTGAACAACAGAGTGAAATGGAAGAAAAAGGCAGAGCTAAAGAACGCGAAGCCAATATGCTCCGAGAAAAAGAATTTCAAAAACAGCTTGAAGATCAGAAAAAACTGATA
>CAMDBP010000094.1 GCA_945889315.1 Chitinophaga pinensis | reverse complement strand
ATGACATTTTACTTAATCTAAAGCCTATGCAAGATATTTTTGTAGGGGTTAATAAGATGGGTGCTACGGCTGTTCCTTCACTCAAGAACGTAGACTCAGTTTTGGCAAATGATGAGTCTGTGGTAATATTCCCTGCGGGTTTGGTGAGTCGCCGTAAAAACGGCGTTATTGAGGATCTGGAATGGAAAAAAACGTTTGTCACCAGGGCCAGAAAACACAATGTGCCGATTGTACCTGTAATTATTGATGGTAAACTGAGTAACTTCTTTTATAACCTGAGTAATCTTCGTGAAAAATTGGGTATAAAGGCCAATATTGAAATGCTTTATTTGGTCAATGAACTTTTTAAGCAAAAAAATACAACTATTAAAATTATCTTTGGCAAGCCTATCTATCCTCAGGATTTAGACCCTGATCTAAAGGATACAGAATTGGCACAAGACATAAAAAGAAAAGCGTATAGTCTGAAAGTAAAGTGAGTATAAACCTAGATTACATAGCGCCAGCTGTCCCTCTGGAAGTGATTAAAAGTGAATTAACTCCAGATCGGTTTGTGCGCAAAACCAATAAAGGTAATAACGATATCTATATTGTTAATCATCACAATAGCCCTAATATCATGCGGGAAATAGGGAGATTGCGTGAGATAACATTTGCAAGTGCAGGAGGAGGTACCGGCAAATCGCTAGATATTGACGAATTTGATACTACAGAAAATTGCTATGATCAGCTAATTGTATGGGCTCCTGAGGCGCAAGAAATTATTGGAGGGTATCGATTTATTGATTGTGCAAAAGTGGTAGGAACCAATCCTATTGCACTATCAACAAGACATTATTTTACGTTTTCGGAAGACTTTAAACAGCACTATTTGGCTGATACGGTTGAGCTAGGTAGAAGTTGGGTGCAGCCAAATTTTCAGCCCCGTGCGGGTTCGCGCAAAGGAATCTTTGCGTTGGATAATCTTTGGGATGGGCTAGGGGCTATTGTTGTAGATACTCCGCATATTAAATATTATTCAGGTAAGGTTACCATGTATACCAGTTACAACAAAGAAGCTCGTGATGCCTTAATGTATTTTATGGAATATTTTTTTCCAGATCCTGATGAATTGGTTAGACCTTTAAACAGTCAAGGGATTACTACCGATATAACAGCTTTTAAAAAGAGTATAGACGGTCTTGAGTATAAAGAAGCACATAAGATACTAAACAGTTTTGTACGTGAACGTGGCGAAAATATTCCACCGCTAATCAATAGCTATATGAGTTTGTCTCCAACCATGAAATCATTTGGTACCGCTATAAATCCTGACTTTGGGGATGTGGAAGAGACTATGATTTTGGTAAAAATAGATGATATTTATGAAGAAAAGAAGGCTAGACACGTAGGCACCTACCTCAAAAAATAAATGTATTAGTAAGAAAGCTTTCCTGAGCCTTCATCGAGCTATAAAGATGGATGTATTACACTTGACGATTAGAGGGGTGTAGCTAACAAATGGCTATTGTGTAATCAGACAATAATCAGTATTCTAATACGCATCCTACGGCGTCAGTCTTCTTCACTTTAATTGGGTTTTTAGCCAGGGTGGCCGCTATAGCGTCTCTTAAGTAATGATGGCTCCAAGTTTGTTTATAGGCGCCTATTACTTCGGCTCTATCATCCAACATGCCTTGATACAAAATGTTGAAATTACTATCTAGTAAGAAAAATTCAGGTGTTATTCCTGCATTTAATTGATGTGCTACTTCATAGTGATAATCCCTAAAAATAGGAGATTTTAATTGCGTCTCTGTGGCAAACATATTGATTTCCATAGGTTCGTAATACATCCCGCTGTATACCGCTAAGAATTGTACATCAGGAAAAGAGTCTGAAAGCGCAGAGAAAGTGGGTGCTAACTTCATACACAACGGGCAATCCGGTGCGATAAACATTAAAGCAGTATATTCTTTCTTCTTTACTATTTGGTTAAAATTTTGATTCTGAACAGGATTATCACAGGCCCAGAATAAAAGTGTTGCGAGTAGAATTTTAATTGTTTTCAATGCGGGGTAGCGTTACAGTAAAAGTGGTTCCTTTATTAACTTCGCTTACAAACGATATGGTACCGTTAGCGGATTCAGTGATTTTTCGACAAATGGCTAATCCTAGTCCCATACCTGAATTTTTGGTACTAAAATTAGGTACAAAAACCTTGCTATAATTTGCTTCGGAGATACCTGATCCATTATCTTTTATAGTAATTTTAACACTCTTTTTTAATCCAACTAACTGTATTTCTATAGTACCTTGCTTATTCTCAGGTATTGCTTGAATAGCGTTTTTTATAAGGTTATTGAATAAACGCCGTACTTGCTCAGGGTCAGCATTTACATACATTCCGGGCACTACTTTGGAGCGAAAATCTATATTTTCTGACTGTTTAAAAAGGTCAATGGTGCCTTTCATTATTTTGGAGATGTTAAAGGTTTCAAACTTATCCTCTGGCATCTTAGCAAAATCACTAAACTCGCTGGCCATGTTACTCAAACTGTCTATTTGCTCAACGAGTAATTTACTGGTTTTGGTAAATAGGGTATCTAACTTTTCGCTGGGACCGCTTTTATACGCACGTTGTAAGTGCTGTACACTTAACTTCATAGGAGTAAGCGGATTCTTTATTTCATGAGCTACTTGCTTGGCCATCTCACGCCAAGCATCTTCTCTTTCTGTTTCCAGCATCTGATTGGCACTTTCTTGTAACTCCAAGACCATTTTGTTGTACTGCTTTACCAGCTGTCCTATTTCATCATCACGATTGTAGGTTATCATTTCATTTTCGCCTAGAAGAACGGTTGTTGCTATTTTTTGACGGATAAGTAATAGTGGTTTAGATATTTGCCTAGAGATGAAGTACGTCAAAATAATGCCCCCAATAATTAGCAAAAAATAGATATTTAGAATATTCACTACCAAATTTGAAATTTGCTTATTGAGTTCTTCATTTTTAGCAAAAAAAGGTGTGTTTAAATATCCTATCACTTCATTTCTGCTGTCTAAAAGCGGGATATATGCACTTAGAAAATCTGATCCTTCTAATTCTTCTTGTGCCAAGAGTAGAGATTTTTTATCTTTTTTTAATGCTTCAAATGCTTTGGGATTCATTTGAAAACTAAGAATTTCATTTGCTGTTAGATAGGGTTTGGTACTGCTTACTAAATTGCCATTTATGTCATATAAGTTGATGTCTACATTGTAGGTGCTACTGGCTTGGTTCAGTAAAAGCATGCGCTGCTCGTCATTTGCTAGCTTATCTTGTAGGTCAATTTTATTTTGAAACTGACTGTTGATACTCTTAACGGTATTTAGTAATTGATTTTCTAGCCTGTTGTTGTAGTTGGCCTTAACAATGTTTATTACGATATAGACGGAGAGTAGGAGTCCCATAAGTAAAATGACGGTAAGGGAAGTTTGTATTCGTGCACTTAGCAATTTGGAGGTGCCCGGTAAAAAAGAAGTAGCCAATGGAGCCTCCTTGTCAATCATAATGTAGGTGCCAATGGATATTAGCATGCATATACCAAGAAGCAATGTGATTGTAAATGTAAGGATGGATAACCAAGTCCTAATTCTATTTTCTACTTTAGACATGACCAGGGTATAAGCTCCCTTTTTGTACACACGATGACGGATGCTACCAATAGCAAAAAGGCTGGTGTTATTTCCTTGAGGTGACTTATTGAGTAAGTACGGGAAACTTCCTTTTTGACTAATCAATACCTGATTAAAGTATAAGCCATACGAGTAATCGTCTAAAGAAATGGTCTCTTCAGATTGTTGATTGGCAAATATTTCGGGGTATAAAAATTCAGATTGAACAACACGAGGCTGCAAGAGAATAAAGGTGGTCCCA
>CAMDBP010000093.1 GCA_945889315.1 Chitinophaga pinensis | reverse complement strand
GCAGTTAAGTTGCCTTCTGCGAAATAGACAATCCACTTATTGTTATTAGTCCCTTGCAAAGTTTCTGGAGAGCCATTTGTTTTTATAAATTCAATTGACTGTGGGTTTTCATAACTAAATCCTAGATATTTCTCTCTTAGCTCTGCGGTCTTATGATATGCTTTTTTTGCATCTTCAAAATTATAGTTCTGTGCAGCTTCGGATGATGTGACTTCGGCTATTTTTTCGTTAGAATTTTGAACACAAGAAGCCAATGTTATTATGGATATAATTAGAAGTTTTAAGATTCTTTTCATAATCAAAAGTAATAAAATTATATAAGTGTACGCACGCAACTTTTGAGAGAGAATCGGGATTAGTTTTTAGCAGGGTATTTAAATGAAGCTTTAGCACTAATTTATTCAGTTAGATGGAAGTGTTAGTGCATTCTTCAGGTCATTAAAAAATGGTCTTTATAGTGTCAATGGCATAACCAATGGTGATTACTTCAAAGGTATGAGTGGGGTCTATTTTTCGCTAGACGTTTAGATAGTTATGAAATCATCATAGTATATGACACCAAAATCAAGCGGCTTCATAAGGTTCAGGTCATTACTAGATTACGGAAATTGTTGGGGTATGATATTGAAGTAAACTTTGGTCCACTTGACGAATACCTAGCAAGAATTAATGAAATGACGGGCATAAGAAGAAGGTCTCAGTATTTTGGAGACAATTATTTTAAAAAAAAGATAGTGAGAAGAGTTTGAACAGTAACTAAAATTGCATTAGAGCTATTCAAGGAAATATACAGATTATTGGACTAATCTACTTTTGACTGTAGCACATTTTACTATGCTTATGTTGAAATCCCACACATCATCAGGGAATAAAAAATACTCAGCTTCTTCAGCTCGTATTTTGTAACTAACACCTGCCTGCAATGTAAACTTTTTTACTTCACCTACTTTTACATTTGCTTTCATAGTGCCGTCAATATAAACATTTACAGATTCAGTAAACTCATTAGTAAGCTCATAAATGCCATAATTATTTTTTTCGCAATCTTCTACAACTTCCTCTTTTTTACATCCCGAGAAAATTAGAGTAATACAAGCTACAAAACCAAAGAATACAATTTTTTTCATTTGATATCAAAATTAACCCTAAAAAATTAAAATGAACTATTTAAACTGAATAAAAGCCAGGAAATCCATATTTTTGAAAAAAATAACCGTTATGGATATCGACAATTTAAAACGAAATTTCTCATATATAATCTCTAATAATACTTTAAGCGACTCTATACTAGATGTTGGGCAAATAGTTGCAGAAAAAGGTGCTCTAGCCACTAGAAAAGAAGTTACAATTGTCTTGCAAGCAAACGGCATTAAGGACTTGAAAGAATTCAATGATAGTTCTATCAAGCTGATTTTGCTGTATACAAAATTGGCTCTAAAAAATAATGTTATTGATGAAGAAGAAATTCAAAATATTCGGTTTTTGAAATTACTTCTAGACATAGAGGAAGGAGATTTCACAAAGGATAAATCTAATTATAACGAGGTTTTGAATATGATTAATATTCAAATGAAATTAATGTTTCTCGACAACGAGATTGATAAGTTAGAGGGAATACAAAAAATATACTTGCAGGAGATGTTTGGATTGGGGTATGATGAGTTTTCAATAATGATAAACACTCATGCTCTAGATGCATTTGAAAGAGGAGCGGATTGGTTAAAGTTGGATTCTTTTATAACAGAAGATGAAGTAATAAAATGGGAAACGGGAAAGCCCGCTGAGCCTGATTTTTCAGATGATATTGATGATGACAGAAGCAGACATATTACTCAAAGTGTAAAAAGATGATGTTTGGAACAGAGATGGCGGAGTATGTACACAATGCGGTAGTGGTGAAAACTTAGAATTTGACCATATTATTCCTCATAGCGAAGGAGGCTCAAATACATACAGAAACGTTCAACTTTTATGTCAAGCGTGCAATAGGAGCAAGTCAAATTCAATAGGGTAGTTTAACCCCAAGGAATGTTTAAGGTGTAAAAATTAGGGTAATGGTTATGCTTTATATCGTTGCATCTATTTAACCATTCATCGGTTTATCGGTTTAAGCCCCTATATATAGGGGCTAAACCTATGAACTAACTAAACTTATAGCTTACCAAGGGAGATTGGCTTTCTATCTCCTTCTTGGACTAATAATCCACTTTCTAGTCCTTCTGTTATAATGCTCTTTATTTTATTATCGCCTCGTCCCCTAATCCCTCTGTGTAATTTATTAATGGATGCTTTTATTGCTATTACTAAATCACCTCGATTTATTTCACTTCTAGTTGAGAATGTATCCTTAAAAATCTCAAATCTTTTCTCATTATCGAGTGCACATATATCGAACGTCACCTTTTTACTCTGAGAGACTGTGTAACTTTCTATAATTATTGGGATACCCTCAGGTGAGATTTCAAAAGCAAATGGTTCAAAGTTCATGTTTTTGCAGAAAGCCGGAGTGACTATGGAAATGTTTGGATTCTCACTATCAACCGTGACGGCAATAACCGCTTCTGCCTTATTCATCAATTCTGTCCCCAAATGACCTCTTGCCTTATCACTACCTGGGTTCTCGTGAACGACAACTATAGCGTGAAAATTGTAGACTTCAGTCAATTCCATTAGCTTTGAAGTTATCTCGGTTGACTCACCTTCGTCATTAATTGAGGTTATTAAGTCTCTTATCCCATCTATCACCACAAATCCTAAATTAGGAGTGTTTCTTATCGCGAACTCAACTAGTTCTTGACGTTTTTTTGGACTCTTCTTTCTTAAACCATAGGTGATTAAGTTGTCAATCGATTTCACATCAATTTGTTCCATTATCCTCTTTACAGCCTTTTGAACGTGGTATTTAGACTGTTCTGTATCAAAGTAAAGAACTTTGCAAGCATCGCTTTTTAGCGGAGCACTGAGCCTATTGTGTAACAGTTTTTGTCCTACTGCTGCAGCAATTGCCATATTAATTAAAAAAGACTTCTTACTTTTTGCTTTACCCTTGACTACACTAAAGTTTCCGTGTGTTCCTATTATGATAAATTCAAGTGAGTTGCCTTTAATTTCCCAAGCAACATCTGGAGGAGGGATATCCTCCAGGGCATCAATCTTACATTCATTTAACTCATTTAATAATTCATTCTGAGGTGAAATAAGGGGCACAGAAGTCTCATACGAATCCAAAATAGGGCTATATGTGCTGTCGGACTTGAAAGTGGTATTACTTCCACTTTGAGATGTGTTCTTGTAGGCACTTTTTATTGTCCTTTGAATCTCGTCTTTCGTAAAAGTACTATCGCTATAATCACTTGCATAATTAATGACCATTTCTTGGTCATAGCCATTTCTATTAGCGTTGCATGCAAATAAATGTATGAAACTATTACGAGACCCCTCTTGAAAAGTTTCTTTATTGCTCGTAAAGTCCCACAGCTTCTTTAATTCATCTTCGCTGTAAGAAGTATTATCGGAGCTGTACACTTCAGAATCTTCATTGAGATACAAATCTGGGTCATAAGAGACAAAACATGCTCTAGCGAGGTCCTTGACCTTGCTGTCAGATGTAACCCCCACTACTTTATCGTAATGCTCTTTTATCTTTAAGAAATATTTTTCATGGTCTGTTACTTCACCATTTGTCTTGACAATAACTTTTAAGCCATTTCCTGAAGGACTAACAAACGAAGCATATGTATATGGTATAGATTCTACTTTAAACTTAAGGTCAGCAAGATTCTCGATGTGGTCATAATCAAGGTGAATTAACTTCGAGTAAGTTTCAATAGCGTCATTTTTGCGACTTTTAGTAAAAGTACCCGCAATTGTGAAGCACGGGAGATTTTTTTTGAGACTATCTGATTTACTCTCATCTCCCGCTTTTTTGTACTGTTGAATCTCTTCGATTTCTTCCTCCCACCTGCCATTTTTAATGTGTCCTAA
>CAMDBP010000092.1 GCA_945889315.1 Chitinophaga pinensis | reverse complement strand
AGTTTATAACTACGAAAGATCTATTTTAACGGGATATACTGAGGTTTTAAATCAGCTTAACAATGTCCGTAACCTGCAGTTGGGATATGACCTTAAAGCACAACAAGTACGAGCCCTTACAGAGTCCATCGCCATATCTGTGAACCTATTTAACTCTGCTAGAGCTGATTATATGGAAGTTTTGCTAACCCAACGCGATGCACTAGAAGCTAGAATAGAGCAAATAGAGGTGAAACAACAACAAATGAATGCTGTGGTGAAAATATATCAGGCACTTGGAGGTGGATGGAATTAACTATGTGTCTATGAACTTTTTGATAAGTCCAAAAGAGGTTTGATACAAGGGCAGGTATACATTTGATACCTGCCCTTTTTACGTTTTACTTAGTTTACTTTTTATTTATCTCCTTACCCAAGTCATATATTTCTTGAATATGTTTGAGCTTATCATCAAAGTCAATCTTTAGATCAATCAGCTCGCCGGTATGAATATCAAACACCCATCCATGCACGTTAGGAAAACCCGTATTTAAATAATGTTTTTGTAACACCGCTGTCTTAATTACATTAATACACTGCTCTTGCACATTAAGTTCTACCAGTCTTCTGTATTTAGCATCTTCATCCGAAATGGAATCTAGCTCTGCTTGATGTAATCGGTAAACGTCTCTGATATTACGCAACCATGGATTTAATATTCCCAAATCCTGAGGTTTCATAGCAGCTAGAACACCACCACAGTAATAATGACCGCAAACCACTACATGTTTTACTTGCAAAACATCAACGGCATACTCAATTACAGACGCCGCACTTAGATCATTATTTGAAACCACATTGGCTATGTTACGGTGAACAAACATTTCCCCGGGATCCATGCCAGTCATTTCTTCTGCCGAAACACGGCTGTCACTGCATCCAATGTAGAGCACTTCCGGACTTTGTCCTTCCGAAAGATGCTTAAAAAAATCTTTGTTCGTAGCTTTTTTACTTGCTACCCATTTTTTGTTGTTTTCAAATATTTCGTTGTACGCCTTCATGAAAATATCGTAAGAATTTTAGCTTTTTAATTTGAGCAAAAATAGCAGACTTTAGGTCATTTCAAATCAAAATAAGCACTTAATCCTCAGAAATTACGAATAATAGCCTCTTAATCGTATTCCTCCCACCAATGTTCTGGAGGTTTGCTTCCCAATGTAAATAGTTCTCCTATTTTAGGTGTGGGATAGAGCACGTTTGCTTTCTAGCTTCTTCTGTAAAACGTCTTGT
The DNA here is from genome assembly GCA_945889315.1 of Chitinophaga pinensis. Lineage (GTDB taxonomy): Bacteria > Bacteroidota > Bacteroidia > NS11-12g > UBA9320 > UBA9320. The sequence goes on along the minus strand of CAMDBP010000092.1, from coordinate 2,732 downwards.
AGGTTCAATCCAATGATGGTGTGCTAGAGCAAAACCAGCCCAATGTACTGCCATAATACGCTTCACACCCGCATCAAGAGCTGCTTGCGCACTCTCTTCTGGAAACATGTGTATGGTATGCCAAAGTGTGTTGTACTGGCCGCATTCCATGAATGCAAAGTCAAAAGGACCAAGTTCCTCACCTATTGCCTTAAAATGATCTCCATAACCACCATCACCGCTAAACCAAATACGTGCAGTTTTTGCCCTTCATAAAGAATACCGTGCAGAACAGCATTTTTTCTTTAGCCAATGGAATGTGACTTTTGGCACTCAGTTTAATGTGCTAAATAAGTAGAGAAATGCTTTACAATGAGCCATAATACTCTACATACTGATTCTCAGTTTCGTAGAGTTTTATACAATGTAAGATTGCACCTAAAGGCAATTCGTTTTCAATCTGCTCCCATATCTTAATCACGATATTTTCTATGCTCGGCATTACATCTTTCAAAAAATCTACATCTAGGTTAAAATTCTTATGATCTAGTTTTGAAATCACTTTATCCTCTAGTATTACTTTAAGTTTTTTAAGATCCATAACAAATCCTGTATCTGGATTAGGAATACCTTTTACCGTAACGTATAGGTCAAAGTTATGACCATGCCAATTCTTATTGGCACATCTGCCAAACACCTCGTCGTTCTGTTCTTCCGTCCAATTGGGATTAAAAAGCTTATGCGCGCCATTGAAGTGAACCTTTCGGGTAATGTATACCATAATATTTTGCAAAAATAAGGTAAAGATTAAGTCTAAGCTTAACTCAGCTCATAAAGTATTTGGTTTGAGGTATGCTCGCACATGGCGTAGGTTTTAGCTTTTTGCCCGCTTGAATATGATTTAAACTATTAGACACCGCGAAATAGGATTAATTTTGTGCTTCATGGCGATACTCATAACTGGTGCAGCAGGGTTTATAGGAAGTTGTTTGGTCTCTTTTCTAAATAAAAAAGGCTTAACTGATCTTATTTTAGTGGACGATTTCAATGTTCAAGCCAAAGCAAGAAACTTGGAAGGAAAAAAATTTACCGCCAAGATAGATCGCAGTATATTTTTAAATGACATGCATCGTCATAGTATAGATTTTGTATTTCACATCGGGGCTCGTACCGACACCACGGAATTTGACGTCCGTGTATTTGACGAACTTAATGTGCAGTATAGTCAAGTTTTATGGAACTATTGCGCCGCCAATACGATTCCCTTCCTGTATGCATCCTCGGCTGCTACTTATGGTAATGGGGAATATGGTTTTGACGACCAAATGGATATCAGTCCACTATTACCGCTAAACCCTTATGGCCAAAGTAAACAAGATTTTGACATTTGGGCATTAGCTCAAAGAAATAAACCCCCATTTTGGGTCGGATTAAAGTTTTTTAATGTTTTTGGCCCTAACGAATATCATAAGGGCCGTATGGCAAGTGTCATTTTGCATGCCTTTAACCAAATTTCTCAAAACGGCAGTTTACAACTCTTTAAAAGCCATAACCCAGATTACGCGGATGGAGGCCAAATTCGTGATTTTATTTACGTAAAAGATTTAGTAGATCTTATGTGGTTTTGGTACAACACGCAAAGCAAAAGCGGAATTTATAACGCAGGAACAGGAGAAGCTCGCACATTTAATGACTTAGCAAATGCCATTTTTAAAGCACTAAACCAAGAACCTAAGGTCACCTACATCCCTACTCCAGAAGACATTCGGGATAAATATCAATACTTTACAGAGGCTTCCATGCAAAAAACACGAGATGCCGGTTATACTCAAGCATTTTATCGCCTAGAAAATGCAGTTGAAGACTACGTAAAGCACTATTTGAAAACCAACAAAACCTATTGAAACGGGGTATACACATAGCTTGGATATTGGTTACGGCGCTTTGTTTGTGGCTCGTTATTCATCTAGTCACCTCACTGAAGGAGAACAAAGCAGAGACCATTACCGAAGACCTTTCACCTTTTATTAGCCAACTAACAACTGAGTCAGACGAAATATTTGAAACCATAGTTCCTGTCAGTTTCAGCCAAGAGTCTGAAAGTTTTGGGATAGCATATCAAAAGAAAAACTGGTACATCCTTCAGTACGACAGTACACAAGCAACATATTGGAACAGCAATAAAATTGCGCTTGATTCTACCGTAATTCAAGCTAAGACCTTTCCACTTATCTACCTATTTGGAGATGATTTATATGCTATATTCAAACATCCTACCAATACTTTCCTTGCTTTTCGTCTAGCCAATGACGGAAAACCAGGTGTGAAGTTACGCAATGCAGTACCGCACATAAGAGGATACCATTTTGAGTTAAGTACGCTGCGTAAAGTTACTTATTCACTTGTATTTTCATTTGTAAAAGTAGCAGAAACAGAAATTAATTTTATAAGCATAGGACTAATCGCGACCTATATCTTGTTATTTTTAGCTCTTGTTTATTTACGAAACAAAGACATACTGATGTACCTAGCTATTGCGGGCATTGCCTTTGTTCAAATTGCAGTCTTTTATCATCTTCACTACGCCTTTAGTAACTTTTACCTTTTCTCCGATCAGAGTATACAAGTTGTTGCTACCAATCACCTTATCCCACTTCTTTTCATGCACTTAGCCGCAATAATCTGTATTGGGATATTTATCATTCAGTTGGTAAAAAGACTGCCCAATGCCTTATCCATCCCGATATTAAGTT
>CAMDBP010000091.1 GCA_945889315.1 Chitinophaga pinensis | reverse complement strand
CATTAAACGTTGGTTATATACAAGCAATTTCTAGTAAATTTGAGTTCAGAAGTCAAGTCGGACTCTCCTACATGATTCTAAATCAGAGTCAAGGTAAAAAAGGAGATCCTGTTTCTCTTCGTTTAAATGATTTAACCAGTTTGAATTTTAATACTCAAAACATAGCTGCTAATATTAAAACCGGCATATTCTTTACTAACAAGAATATGGCAATTGGTTTAGAGCCTATGTTTGGGACTAATCTAAACACATTAGATCAGAATACCTCGTTAATAAAAACAAAACCATATAGCTGCGGAATTAATCTTAGTACTAACTTTAAAATTTATAAAAAATGAAGAGATTAGTACTACATATCTTTGTTTTGTTGGCATTTATCGCTGTAAATGCACAGGTACTTACCCCTATGGGTTCTGGCTTACCTGCTTCACCTGAAAAAATAGCTAGCAGCAACGAAAATTTAATGGTTGCTTATACCAACTTGTCTAATCAAATTGAATTGCAGCAATGGAACGGAGATTTTTGGCAAAAATTGCCAAGTCCCAATTTGCCTAAAGTGGAAACCACTTCAAATGGTTATTACCAAATTATTGATCTAATTGCTTTTGAAGGCAATACATATCTCGTGAGTGGGTATAAAGTAAAATTTGCCCCAAATGCAATCAATCGAATAACCAAATGGGACGGTAAAGCATGGTCCGAAGTACCTAGTCCCTTCATACAAACTAGCGCGAGCATTGATAAACTATTTGTACAGAATGGCACATTGAAATGTGTTGGTAGATTTACACAAGGATCTGGTAATTTTAATATACTGAAACTATTGGGAGACAACTGGATTCCTGAAGGAAATTCCATTACTAATCTATCGTCTGATGGTTTTAATTCCATAAGCTACGCTAACGATCAACTTATTGCAACCGGAAAATTTACTACCCCCATATCTTCTAATGTTACCTTAGCTATTTGGGATGGTTCTGCATGGAAGGCCGCAGAATATCCACCATTCTTGGGACAAAATATATCACTTGGCGAATATGGTAACACCACAGTTGTATATGGAAAATCAAAATTCAGTGCAGAGGCAATAAAACGAAACGTAAAAGGTGTATGGCAAGATATGTCAAAAGGCCTAGAGAATTACACGATTGGAAACATTGCTCAATTTGCCGAAGTAAATCAGCACTTATTCGCCGTTGGAAATTTCGTAAATAAAACGTCTAACAAAGCATCTAATTTAATGGTTTATGACGGGTCATCTTGGTCTGAAACCAATCTAAATCTTAGTGAAATTGAACAACTTCACACCTGGAAAAATAGTATTTTAATTTCTGGAGACTTTAGTGATAATGCGAGATTAAATGGCATTGGTCAAGTAATACTGGACAAAGCGCTAATAGTTGCCAGAGTATACAACGACTTAAATAGCAATTGTATTAAAGATACGAATGAACCTTGGATGGCAAATTATCCATTAACCTCGAGCAAGCACTTGGGTGACCTTATTACAGATATAAACGGTCAGTTGTATTTGCCTACAGAACTTGTGATGCACAAGATCAATGCTGCTTCGTACAACTATTATGTGCCAACATGTCCTGACGCTGAAGTAAATGCTACAGAATACAAAACATATTACGGAACAGCTTTAGGCGTAAAATTAAAATCTAATATTTATGATGGTTTCATATCTGCTATTGACGATAGAAGTTACAAAGCACTCAATGGGGAAACAAGAAACGCCAAGATAGTTGTTCAAAATATTGGTAGCTTGCCTATTATGAACGCAAAAGTTGTATTAAATCTTAGTGCTGGTTTAGGTTCCTTTACGTCCACCAAGCCTTATGATTCATATGCAAATGGGATAGTGACCTATTCCATTACTGTTGGTGCCGGACTTACTGCAGATTTTGAAATATCCTTTGTCATTGATGACGAAAAGGATGCATTTATAAATGCACAATTAAAACTAAATGACTCTCAAAAGGATGAAGATTTGGCAAATAACTCCGCACATCTAAATTATCAAATAGGAGCTACTCAATATAATTACAAAAATTGTGGTAATGGCAAGATAATCAGTCCAACTACAACTGCGCTCTCCTACAAAATAGGTTTCAAAAACTATAATGATCGAAGTGTTCTTGCCGTAAAAATTGTAGATGAATTTGATTCTGATGTCACCATTAAAGGAAAAGTAAATACGATTACTAATTCCCCCGACATTAATGTAGTAAATGAATGGGAAATAGTGAATAATAGTCACAAAGTAATCACTACTTTAACGGGACTAAATTTGACTCCGTCCGGTGACGATGACGCAAATTCTGGCGGTTTTGTGGAATATCACTTAGACCTATTACATAATTCTTTACTTAAAGGAATGGAGATTTGTAACACAGCTAAAATTTATTTTAGTTTTAGTGATGGTTCTTTTGACGAGGCCATGATTACCAATACCGTGTGTAGTGATGTTGCAGATATCCTTGGTATTATAAATAATACACAAACGCCTTCCTACCTTAATGATTTAACCATTGGACCCAATCCAGCATCTAACTTCGTTACTTTTGAGAACAACAGCACAAAAAAATATCATATAGCGATTGTAAACGCCTTGGGTCAAGAGTTAAATAACATTCAACTAAATGGCAATATAAAAACTGTTTTGGATGTAAAACACCTGAATACTGGTGTTTATACCATTTATGTTGACGGCATTTTTGCAAAAAAATTAGTCCTTACGAGATAGCTGCTGCCAAGCTTACTACGCTCAGTTTTAGCCCTTCTACACCTAAAAGAATATTGCCGCATGCTTCAATGGTGGCTCCTGTCGTAATTACGTCATCTATGAGTATTACATGCTTGTTTTGAAGCATTTGTGGCTTTACTACTTGGAATATTTCGTTTGAATTTATAAATCGCTCATATCGCTTTTTGCTGGTTTGCGTTGAATTATACTTTTTACGAACAATCGAATCTGCATATACATGTTTGCCCATCACTTCAGACATTCCTTGAGCAATCAAATTACTTTGGTTATAGCCTCGTTCTATTTCTCTTTTAGGGTGCAATGGAATTGGAATAATACTATCAGCGGAGTTTAATTGAGGTATTTTTAGCATCGCTTTTCCTAAGGCCTTTCCCATCTCAATGCCCAAGTTGCGGTTGCCCTTATACTTTATTTCATGCAAGATCTTTCGTACATCACTGTGCGAGTTAAATTGTAGGTAAGCAGAGGCGTATTCGACTTGTAATCGACCCCAAAACTTTTTTGCAAGACTATTTTCTGGGTTCAGATAGTTTTCAAACCTTGGTAATCTAAAGTAGCACAAATCACATATAGCTTCTTCTTGAAATGTAAGATATGCATCACAACAAACACAGAGGTTAGGAAATATCAAGTGACCTAGAGAGTTCAATAATTTATTCATGTAGCATGAATTTAACTCAAATAGAACACCTTTGCATGTAAATATGTTTGAGAATAAAGAAAAAACTGAAATTAATAAGTTGGGAGAATTTGGTCTAATAAAGCATCTGACAAAAGAATTTACAATCAAACATAATGAAACTGCATACGGTATCGGTGATGATGCCGCGATTATAGCCGCCAACCAAAAGCAGCAAGTAATTAGCACCGATTTATTTGTAGAGAATATTCATTTTGATCTAATGTACAGTCCCCTTATGCATATTGGCTATAAATGTATAAGTGCCAGCGTTAGCGACATATGTGCTATGAATGCTGTTGCCAGTCAAGTTTTAGTGAGCATCGCATTGTCAAGCAAATATTCGTTAGAAGCAGTGGAAGAACTGTATCGCGGCATTAAAGCGTCGTGTGAGAAGTATGACCTAGAATTAATTGGCGGAGACACTAGTAGCTCTGTAACTGGTCTTATGATAAGTGTTACGGTGATAGGTTACGCCGAAGAAAAAAAGATTGTAAAACGATCGGGCGCTAAACCGGGGGATTTACTCGTAGCAACCGGTGATCTTGGAGGCGCTTATATGGGTTTACAAATGTTGGAACGCGAGAAACAAGTTTTTTTAGACCAAAAAGATATGCAGCCTGATTTGGAGGGAAAAGAGTATATTGTTGGGCGTCAGCTTAGACCTGAAGCGCGTACCGACATAGTTGAGTTGTTAGACGAAAT
>CAMDBP010000090.1 GCA_945889315.1 Chitinophaga pinensis | reverse complement strand
AACTTTGTAAGAAATAGTTAATATTGTACCTGTTGAATTGCTTAACCAATAGTACAAAGGAAGTTATATGAAAAAAACCCTTACCATTCTTACTCTCTTAGCCAGTGTACATACGTACGCTCAGCAAGATCCTTATTACACTCATTTTAAGGATGTTATACAAGCATTTAATCCCGCAGATGCAGGTCACAAGCAAGGAGAAATTTGTCTTTCTGCACTTACACATCACCAGTGGAGAGATTATAATGACGAAACCAGAATTAAAGGTACTGATGGAACAGGAAGTCTTCAAGATGTTAACCGAAATGTTGCACCGGTAACGTATAATTTAAATGTGGCTACAGTATTTAATCTAGGAAAAACTGGCAATCAATTCTTGGGCGCAGGATTAACGATAATAGATGACAAAATCGGTTACACTAAATCCACCGCCATTAAAGCAAACCTTAATTACAAGATGAAATTACAAGGTGGCTTTCAAGAAATTTCAGGTGGTTTAGGTCTTGGTGCAAAGCAATGGGGTTGGGTAAAGCCTGACTTTAAAGCACTTCAAGCCCTTGACCCTCAAATTCCATCAAACGGAGGCAATAAAATGCTATTTGATCTTAGCGGAGGAGTTATGTTTAAGCAACAAACACTCGGAACAATTAAGAATTTTTATGCAGGCCTCTCTGTCACTAATCTCACAAGTGCTAAATACAAAATAAACGTTCTCTCTCAAGCAGGAACACAAAACACAATAGAGGTGAATTACGTGCCTCATTATTACACTATAGCAGGAGGTGATATCGAAATGGGGAATATGACACTTGAGCCAGCTGTACTTCTGAAATACGGTTTATTTAATAAAGGTTTTAGACCGCAGGTAGATTTAAATATGACTGCACTATTTGCACAAACTTTTAGAGGAGGTTTAGCATTTAGACAATGGGGTACTAGCGATGCATTATCTGTTTTATTAGGCTATCAAAAAGGTCCATTACAAATAGGATACTCCTATGATATTACCCTAAGCAACGTTCAAGTAGTAAGTAATGGAACACACGAAATACTCGTAAAATATTGCATCCCAATATCTACCACTGTTAAAGAAAAGTTGATCATTGATAGTGTTCGCTTTTTATAATTAAATTAAAGTTTAACCCCTACAATAAGCAAAGAGTTAAAACGTTAATAACCAACTACACAAATTAATAAATTTTGCATTTATCAACATTTTATTGTTAATTTGTCAAACTTTTAATACAATAAGGTATAAAATATATGAAGTACATAGCTAAAATGTTTGTAATGTTCGCAATCATCTCGTTGATGAGTTGTGGCATGGGAGACAACGGAGAGTTAACAGGAGTGCAAGGCAGAAGACCTTGGTTTCATCCTCAACCATTCGGTACCGTGTATATCCCAACTGGCTCTTACCATACTGGTCAAAGTGATGAAGATATCTTTCACACGTATATAGCTCCTAACAAGCAAGTTTCTGTGCATGCAATGTGGATGGATGATACTGAAATTACAAACAATGAGTATCGTCAATTTGTAGAGTATGTTAGAGACAGTTTGATGCGTCACGAAATGGAAATGGAAATCGAAATGGAAGACGAGCATGATGACTACACTATATTGGACTACAATGAAGATGTAGATCAAGAAGAGTTCTACAATGAACACGGCGCTAAATATTTCTATCAAAACAGAGAAAGATTTGAGCACAGAAAAGAATTCGATATTCGTAAATTAGATTACACCTATACGTATGTTGATTTCAGAGCGGCTGCTTATGGAAGTTATCTAAAAGGCAACAGAGCTGATTATCTTAAAACCAAGACGTATAATATCTACCCTGACACTTTAGTATGGATTCGTGACTTTACGTATTCTTATAATGAGCCAATGACACGTCAATACTACAATCACCCTAAATATGATGATTATCCTGTAGTAGGAATTAACTGGCACCAAGCAAACGCTTTTTGTAACTGGAGAACGCGTTGGTTAAATAGATACTGGGAGGCTCAAGATATGCCTATTACCGAATATTGGAGACTACCAACTGAATACGAGTGGGAATATGCAGCTCGTGGCGGGAGAGACAATAATATGTACCCTTGGGGCGGACCGTATACTCGAAATAGTAAAGGATGTTTGTTAGCAAACTTTAAGCCTAATAGAGGTAACTACATGTCTGACGGTGGTTTATATCCAGTAAGAGGAGACTCTTATTTCCCAAATGATTACGGTTTGTATAATATGGCTGGTAACGTTGCTGAATGGACCATGTCTGCTTACGACGAAACAAGTCATCAGTTTACACATGATTTAAACTCTGATTTCCAAATCGATGCTTCGGATGACGGACCTCTTACTATTAAGAGAAAAGTGATACGCGGTGGTAGCTGGAAAGATATCGCTTACTTTATTCAAAACGGCTCAAGAGCATACGAATATCAAGACACATCAAAATCTTCTATTGGTTTTAGATGTGTACAAACCTACATAGGCAGATCAGCAAACGATCGCCAATAGTAAAACCTAAATTATTTACCAAATTTATTCACTCTACTACCTGTAGTATAAAATAGTCTGAAGAATTATTTTATACTATAGGTATATTCAAATACGTTTATATATTTGACAACAAATTATTACATTTAAATTAACATTAAAAACAAAAACTTAAACTGAAAAATTATGGCAAGTTTCTTTGAATCAAAATTAGGAAAAAACATCATGGCTAAGGCCTATGGATTGGGCGCAGCAGTAGTTATCGTAGGTGCACTGTTTAAAATTATGCACTGGACAGGAGCAAATGAAATGCTTATTCTCGGAATGGGAACAGAAGCAATAATCTTTATGATTTCTGCATTCGAGCCAATACATGAAGAATGGGATTGGAGTCTTGTACATCCAGAATTAGCTGGGATGGAAGGCGATTCTAAACCTAATAAAACAGTAGGCTCTGGAGACGCCGTTTCTCAGCAATTAGACAAAATGCTTTCCGAAGCTAAAATTGGACCAGAATTAATTGAAGGATTAGGTTCAGGTTTACGATCTTTGTCTTCTAACGTTAGTTCTATGTCAGACCTTTCTGGTGCAACAGTTGCAACGAAAGAATACGCGGACAATATTTCAAAAGCAAATGAGCAAATTATGGGTATGAATTCTTCTTACACCAGAGCTGTTAATGCATTAGATAGCTTATCAGAAACCACAGAAACGTTTAAAGAAACTACATTGAAAGTAGCTAACATTAATGCTACATTAAATGACAACCTTGTAAGTTTTGATCAAAACATCCAAAGCTTGAACAAAGTTTATGGTGGTATGTTAAACGCTATGCGTCCAAATTCTTAATTTATTTCTAACCCAATTTAATATTTAATAATTAATTATGGCTGGAGGAAAAATGTCCCCACGGCAGAAGATGATTAACATGATGTACTTGGTACTCATGGCTCTTCTTGCCCTAAACGTATCTGCAGAGATTCTTAAATCTTTTTATCTATTCGAAAAAAGTTTTAATAATGCGGCAATAAGTATAGACTCAAAAAGTCAAGGTACTATCAAAGCATTAGAGAAAGCACTTGGTGAGAAACCAGAAAAAACAAAACCATACATGGACAGAGCAAAAGCTGCTCAAAAAACTACGCAGGAATTCGTCGATTATTTAGATAATATCACTAAAAAAGTAGAAGGATGGTATGATGGTCGTGACCCTGAAACAGGTGCTCTTGTTTCACCAGATCAGATGGAAGATCATGCGCGTTACTTTACCGTTGACAATAACGGTGCTAACGGTAAAGAATTCCAAGCCAAGATAAATGAAACTCGAGAAAAACTTGCAAGTTTCTTGAAACCACAAGTTCCAGGTATGCCCAAAGATTCTACCAATATTGTAGGTTTAGATCTATATAAGAGTGCTATTAGTGCTTCTCAATTAATTGCAGAAGATGACAAAAATGGCGTTTCTGGTGTAAATTGGATTAACGAAAACTTAGAACATAACCCTGCTGCAGGTCTTTTGGCACTCATAGCACGTATCAAAAACGACGCAAGAACCATGGAATCTGATGTTTTAGAGAAGTTAGCTACTCGTATTGATGCGACTGACTATAAATTTGATAAACTTGAAGCAAAAGTTCTTGCAAAATCAACTTATGTAATGGAAGGTGAAGCATATGAAGCTGATATCTTGCTAGTTGCATCAAATTCAAAAGGTGCTCCTTCTATTACAGTGGGCGGCTCTAACATTAATGTAGAAGGCGGTGTTGGAAAATATCGTGGATCTGCTAGTGGTGTTGGAAT
>CAMDBP010000089.1 GCA_945889315.1 Chitinophaga pinensis | reverse complement strand
TAATTTGGTGATATCATTTTTACATCCGTTTGCATTTGTTGCTGTTAGCGTTACATAGTAACTTCCTGAATCTGCAAAACTGTGATTTACACTTGAGCTGCCAGAATAGTTACCACCGTCGCTTGTAACCCAATCCCATGCTACCACATCTGCGGAAGAAGAATCTTTAAACGTTACAAATTCTGTAATGTTACTTGGTTCTAACGGTGTAAATGAAAAATCTGCTTTTGGATTTTTATTTACCACAACTTGCGTAGGCAAGATAATAGAATCCTTACAACCTTTATCTGTTATAGCAACAACCTTTATAGTATATGACTTAGGTGTTACATACGTATGTCCAGTTGCTGTTCCAACGCTTATTTGACCATCTCCCCAAGTCCATAGGTAGTCTGATATAACTCCACTAGCTAAGGTTGAGTTATTAATGACGTTAACCGTAAAAGGTTCGCAGCCCACATAGGTACTTAAATTAATATTTAGTGCGGGTAATGGGTTTATAACTATGTCTTTGGTAATGGAGTCTTTACAACCATAGTCGCTAAGTGTAACCTGAGATACGGTATAGGAGGCGGCAGCTGGGAAAGTATAACTTGGGGCAAGACCAGTAAAGTTTGAATTATCTATTTTCCAGGTCGTACTAGTTATAGTTCCAGCAGGTATTGAGGCGCTTGACGTAAATTGAGTTAGTTCCCCAAAGCAGGTATTACTTAAATTAAATCCACCCACTGGCAAAGGGCGTACTTCTACATTTTTGGAGATACTATCCTTACAATTATTATTGCTTGTAGTTATTAATTTAATGGTTTTAGTTCCAAAACTAGTTGTGGCAATTGTTGGATTTTGATCAACGGAAATGAGCACTCCGTTCGCATACCATTTGTGGTTATCAATGGTGCTAGGTGAGGTTATGGTTGACATATCTGTAGGCAAGAGATTCTGTTTCGTGCAAACTTCTGTCACATTAAATGCAGCTTTTGGAGCCTCAAAAACCGTAAAACTATCTAATTTACTGATCTTACATCCATTTTTTGATGTTACTTCTAGGAATACTTTTTTTAAACCTTTACCATTTCGTAAGTAGCTAAACAGCGAATCCGTAGAAGCTGTAGCCCCATTTATTTTCCATTCATATTGAGCAAAACTATCTAGACCCGTAGAATTGGTTGAGCTGATTTGTTGTACCGTTCCGTCACAACCATCCGCTTTGTTAAGTTTGATTATTTGAGGGTTTGTGATCGTAATTTGTTTGGTAGTATCTGTTACGCAACCTTCATCGGAGGTTAGTGTTAGTATTACGGTTTTAATTCCAGGTGTCGTGTATTTCGTTTTGGCGGAGCTTTTAGTGGATGTACCACCGTTGCCAAAATTCCAATTGATAGAATAATTACCGTTCGATATCGTAGAAGCGTCCGTAAAAGTGGCGCTATCTCCAAAGCAAGTATTACTATAGGTGAAGTTAGGAACCACTAACGGGTGAATGTCTATGATTCGAACGAATGAATCCCTACAAAAACTGTCTTGCTCCATAACCAGCGTTACGCTATATGTTCCAACTATATCGAAAAGCTTGCTATAATTGTATGTAATTGCTGTATCTAACGCTGAGGTATACCAAGTAGTATCGGTAAATTGACCTCCCGCTTTGGTTGTGGTGTTTAGGAACGTATTTCCATTTCCAAAACAGGTATCATTATGCGTAAATGACACATCCATTCTAGGGTATTTGTATAAAGAATCGTTGTAAAATCCTGTACAACCGCTATCTGAAGTCACAAAAAGAGAAATGTAGTGTTTACCAGAATCGGCAAAATAATGAGCATTAAGAGAGTCTATTTTGGCATTTCCATCACTTGTTTCCCAAGCAAAAGTGGAAATAGAACCTGAGGCAATGGTTGATGTGCTTTTCAAAAATGCAGTATCGTAATAACATACATCCTTTGGACTAAACATTGCAACTGGATTAGGACTTACCACCACCGAATCGATTATACTCGCCTTGCAATTATGTTGAGACGTTACCTCCATAAAAAGTCTAAACTTGCCAACGGTATCAAATAAATGAGTAAATGATCTGCCGTAAGAATATGCCCCCCCATTTATGTTCCATCGGGTAGTTAAATGCTGTTCCGGAGTTGGGAAAGTACTTATGTCAGAAAAAGTTGCAGTAATACTGTCGCAAAGACTAGATTTTGAAATTTTAGCAGTGGGTACATCATATATTTTTATTTCTATTTGCGAGGAATCAAAGTTGCTACAACCGTCAAAAGCTGGTTTGTAGCTGTACATCGTTGCTATGTAGGTTCCTGTATCCGTATAGGTATGCGTTGGATTTTGGACATTAGAAGTTGTACCGTCACCAAATTTCCATTCCCATTTTACCACTGAATATTCTGCCGATCCATTAAATTGAGTTGCAGAACCAACACAATTAGAGATTTCGTTGGTCTGTGCTGAGTTGGTAACCTTAGCCACTGCGGTCAAATCTTTGATATTGGCACCTGCTGCGTATCCGTAACTTTCATATTGTCCTTCACCGTAAGCTGTCGCTATAAATCCTGCGCTTGCCTTTAGTCTGTGATTACCCGCAGATACAGTAAGCCTTGCATAACTGTAGGATGAGTTTTTAGGTACAAGCGTAAAAGAAGCTGTTGCTCCGTCTATTCGAAATGTTGAAGTCGCATACGTAGGTATCACTACGTTAATGTAATGGTTGTCAATGTCAAAATACTGACTAGAATAGAGTGTGATATCCGTTAGTGTTTGCTCCAATGGATTTAAAATGGTCATTGATGGATCACCGATTGTATTATTAGTCGCATCGCATCTCGCTGTTTTTTGAAATTGCCCAACCATTATAGGTTTAGTGGCGATTACATAGCGAACAGCGCTTTCACTGGATAATTCAGCAAATTGGCCTTTGTTTATATAATAACTAACAGGTGCACCCGTAGCTTGAAAAACTATTACCTCCGTATTGTCTTGTGAGGCTACAAATCTAAAATTATCACTAACGCGACCTAGTGCCGGTACTAATATAAATCTGCTTCCCCATGAATTCGTTGCATACATTTGTTCATAAAGATTATCACCAGAAGCTATGCCGCCACAACCCGCATTTATGGGTGTGTACGAACTACCTGAAAAGACAGCAACGGTCCTACAATTTGCATTGGCACCAGTATCAATAACTTCTATACGTGTACCTGTTAAATCGGATACAGAAGCAGTACTACTTGCCGCAAATCCTTGGTATAATTCTCCTTCGTCTAAGGTTATTTCATAAGGAGTATTTGCAGCCAACGTGCCACCTCCATTTTTCGTAAGCGCTTGTTTGGGTGTGATTCGGACCTTGGTATTATCTTTAACAGCAATGATTGCAAATACATTCTTTCCTGATCCTCCGGTGGCACTCGCTTGGATATATCCCATGGTATAATAGTCTTTCCCTAAGGTTCTCGTAGGTAATACTAGTGTAGCATCTGATTGGTTTCCTAAGTACTGATGCGCGTATACCACGACGTCTTTTACAGAGGTAATATGAACCCCCCGGGTGGTAATACAATCCGAACAACTGTTGTAAGCAACCGACGATGGAATCGTTACTACGGTTACGGTATTTGCCGTAACAGAAAACGTTTTAGACCAACTTTGTCCTGGCACCTCAACAATACCGGTAGTAGCGCTATCACTTGTGATGTACAAAGAATGACCGGCAGTGTTTCCACTGTAGTGTAGCATATAGCCTACCCAGAAATCCTTTCCTTTATTGGATTTAGATTGTGCAAAACTGGAGTTATTTGATAAAATTATCACTGACACCAGAATCAAAAAAATGCTTTTTAAACGAGTCAATTTTAAACTCATCGTGTTAGAAATCATGTTTATAATATACAACCTCAAATAAAGTAAAAAAATGTGAAATAATTACAACTTATTTGTAGAGAATCAAACGGCTTAGGTTTTAGCTATCAATCGTGGCATCTATAACGGCCATTACACTTCTAGCGGAGGCGATTAGCGTACGAATTCCGTCATTTTCCGTGTATACTTTTCCCGTACAAAACACCATTTTGCTTCCTGGTTTTTCGACCTCACCTATAGCTATTATTTTATCGCCGCTTCCTGGGTTTAAATAATCGACACTAATATTGGCGGTAACTACCCCTTTTCCTAAGGGCATCAGGCTATACGCAGCAAATCCCATGGTAATATCAAGGATAGTAGCCGTCACACCGCCGTGCACAAAACCATATTGTTGGAGGTGTTTTTGACCAAGTTTCATCTCCCCTATTACTTCACCTGCTTTTATGGACGTAAGATCAAAACCCATGAGATGCATAAAATGCTGGCCACTAAGTCTACTCCTAATTTTACGCTCGAAATCAGGATCTTTTGATTGGAATTTACTCATTATGGGCGACAAATAT
>CAMDBP010000088.1 GCA_945889315.1 Chitinophaga pinensis | reverse complement strand
ACAGGTAAAACGGGTTTAGGCTCTGCACTTAATTCTTGTAGACGTAATTTAGGTAATCCAAAGGATTCGCGACTAAAATTAACAAGATAATGCGGAACAAATACGAGTTTAGATTCCTGTGTATAATAAAACGTACCTACTTCAGCTATCTCAACATTGCGTTTTGATTCGAGATCAATCCACAGTTGTGCACTATAATTTTCTATCGCTTTCAGGCCTTCATCATAGGAGCATTTTAATCGCTGACTTAAATGATGAGCCACTAAGCCGTCATTATTAAGTATTTGTCTGTTGAAATTAATTACTTCCTGCTTTGGCATTGCATACTGTACAACTACATTTTTTTCTGCCGGTTTTTCATTAATTAAAAACGCACCGAATCCTGGCAGTATAACACAGTTGTGTTTATACAGTAAGAATGATATTTCTTTTGCCAAATTCATGTGATGCAATATTACTAATTATCTAGCTTTTTTTGAGCTAAATATCTTAAAAATTATTAGAGCGAAATTGTAATACCAGCTAGGGCATTTAAGCCTTGAGCTCGGTAGTTATTCCACAGTTCATATCGTTGGTTTAAGATGTTGTTTACACGTACAAAACCAGAAATATTTTTCTTGTAGCGGTATTCAAAGCCTAGGTTTACGTCATTAATAGCGGCTAGCACATAATTTTCGTTTCGCAAGTCACGCGCATTTCGGGTACTGGTGGCAAAATATCCTCCACGTATATAAATTCGATCTGCCAATCTAACCGAGGTAAATACGGCTGCATCATAGGTAGGTAAGTGCCATGCTTCTTGTTCAGCGGTTGGACTGTAGGAGTACACATTTCCTCTAAAACCTATTTCAATGTGTTGGTTTATAGTGAATTTCAATTCCCCAGCAACGGTAAAGCGGCTCATGTCGTCTTTCACGGTGGTGAAATTACGTAGGGCGTTGGTATCTGAAACAAAGAAGTACTGATCGGTAATAAATTCCTGAGAAAGATTGATCCCAAACTCCACAAATCGCTTGAAGCTGCCATTCATGCCGCCTTGAAATTTCCAAATGTAAGGATTGGTATATTCGCTAACGGTACCCAGGAAGAGATTTTCATAGCTCATCGATTTTAAGGTGTTTTTTTGAAGATCTCCTGTTATGCCAAAATAGCCTCTAAGTATTTTGGGAATCACGTATGTTTCAGCTTTGATATAAGGAGCCGGTTTTATAACATTATTAGTAGAATCAAGGAAATAATTCAAGTTGGCGCCTATATCGAAATTCCATTTTTGGTAGGTCACTTCATAATGCGGTTTAATGTCGACGAATAGACGGTTGTACTTGGCAGTTTCGGTAAGTTGCGTATACGTTGCGCCTAAGTCTAAGTGAAGTCGACCTTTCCCTACGCTAATGTCATTTTGATTAACCAGTTTAAATGTATTTTCATTTTCGTCCAGTTTGTTAAATAAAGTATAGCCAAGTTTCAGGTCACTTTTTAAGTTCAAACGGTTATTTACGTTGGATTGCTGTTTAGACCATTGGGCATTTGCATTAATATCATTGTAAATCTGGTGAATATCATTCAAACTTTTTTCTGCAGTATCTGCCAAATAGCCATAATAATGCACCACATTTCGTTGGTAGTCGATTTCTCCAAACAAGTCATTTCCTTTTTCTCTGCTTCCAAATGCCGTCACTTGGTTTTGGCTAAAAAGCGCTTGATTGGGATTCTTAGAGGCATTGGCTGCGTGGTGTTTTAGCTTGAGCCCATAGGTATAATAGTTGTCTTGAGTATTGTGAATACTTGCGTTTAAATAGGACGTCAAATAATTGCCGCCACCCACTTCCAGGTAGTTATCGGGAAGTTCTTCTTTCTCCTCAGGCTTAATAAATATAGGATCGATGGGTGAATACACCGCCTTTGGCTTGTACGCCACATTTGGAAAAACGTATTGGTATACAGGTGGTTTTACTTTAGGATCTTCCATAATGGGAAGTATATCTATTTTTTTGGTTTCTTGTACATCCGGCAAATAAGCGGTTACAATAAGTACGCTAGTGTCTCCAGATGTAATCTGTGCGTTGGCTGCAGCAAACCAAGTAAAACAAGCAATGAAAAGGATAATTTTTTTCAAAATAATGAATGATCTACGTTATAAATATTCAACGAAGTTACGTTTAGTGTAGTATATGTTTTGGGGAGATTCACGATTTATATCAACACATTTTCCAATAGTTGTTTTTTGAGTTGCATTAGTATATATTTGGGTTTAATAGTTTAGATAATAATAATGTCAAAAAGCGAAAACGAAGAAAAACTGAAATCACTTAAACTTACCATTGACAAGCTGGAAAAGTCCTATGGTAAAGGAGTTGTGATGCGAATGGATGACGAGAACATTGTAAAAGTAGACACGATTTCTACAGGTTCTCTAGGATTGGATATAGCCTTGGGTGTAGGTGGTTTTCCGAAAGGAAGAGTAATTGAAATATACGGACCGGAGTCTTCTGGTAAAACTACACTGGCGATGCATTGTATTGCGGAAGCTCAAAAACTAGGAGGTATATGTGCATTTGTGGATGCAGAACACGCCTTTGATAAATTTTATGCTGAAAAAGTAGGTATCGATACCAATGAATTACTAATCTCTCAGCCTGATGATGGAGAGCAAGCGTTAGAGATCGCTGATAACTTAATTCGTTCAGGTGCTATTGACGTTATTGTAATTGACTCGGTTGCCGCGCTTGTACCTCGTGCAGAGTTGGAGGGAGATATGGGAGATTCTAAAATGGGGTTACACGCTCGTTTAATGTCTCAAGCACTACGTAAACTTACCGGAACTATCAATAAAACAGGTTGTATTTGCATATTTATAAATCAGCTCCGTGAAAAAATAGGCGTTATGTTTGGTAATCCTGAAACAACCACTGGAGGTAATGCACTTAAATTTTATGCATCGGTAAGGCTTGATATTCGTCGTACGGGAAGTATAAAAGATGGAGTAGACATTGTGGGAAATCGCGTAAAAGTGAAAGTAGCCAAGAATAAGGTAGCTCCACCGTTTAGGGTCGTAGAGTTTGATATCATGTATGGCCAAGGAATTTCAAAAGCAGGCGAAGTTGTAGATCTTGGAGTTGAAAACAACGTCATACAAAAAAGTGGTTCTTGGTTTAGCTATGGCGAAACGAAGTTAGGACAAGGTAGAGATGCAGTAAAGCAATTGCTTATAGACAATCCAGAAATGATGGAAGAGATAGAGCAAAAAATTACGGATGTAATAAACGGCGTAGAACCAGTAGCCCTAGCAGCTGGGAAATAGTCGGTTGAGATAATGTTAAGGAGAAAACCTTCTGTCTTTGTGACGGGAGGTTTTTTTATTTACCTCTAAATCGTCGATACGGTGCTGCGATGTACATCATCATTAATCGAGACATGCGATACGAAATAGGAGAGGTAAGCAAGGTAAATGCGATTACGGTACCTATGTAATATCCTAAGTTTACATCATCACTGTAGGTAAAAAAGAAAAAACCGATGATAATAAATGAGGCTACGCTGTATGCATAACTAAAGTACATAGCACCCCAAAAGAAACCTGGTTCTGATTCGAACTTTACATTACAACTGGGACAGTGGTCGTGCATTTCTCTAAAATGCTTGAGATTACTTGCTTTGTGCGTAAACACGTCGCCTGTATGACATTGCGGACATTTTCCGTCAACAAAAGATTTTATAGAACCCATGACTTACTTCCTTCTCTTGTTATACCAAACACCCCCAATAATGGCGATGGCGATATACGGAGTGGCTAATAAGTATAGAATGCCATCATTGAGGCCTCTTCCTTTAGAATTTGCTTCTTTCATTCCGCTCTCTACGGATGCTTTGCACATAGGACATTGTGCATCGGCTGTTAAAGCTGCAGCCGAGATGAGAAATAGAATAAATAATATCTTTTTCATGGCCACAAAGTTAAGGGTGTTTATGGATAAAGAAGAAGTTCTGTATATTACTTGGGTTACTTTGTATCGCTTCTAACTTACCCTGCCGCAATACCATCGTTTCGTAACCTAATCCTTGCAGATAACCAAAACAATCTAATCTGTTCTGATTATCCCAAAGCTCACAGTAAATAATGGGTTTATCGTTTTTTAACATATTTTCTGCTCCTAAGAAAACTTCGTATTCAAAGTTTTCGACGTCAATCTTGATAGCATCAATTTTTTTATTTTTTAACTCCGGTTGATCATCCAGTTTTAGGCATTCTGTTTCAAAAATACTCCCGTCATTAAACTCAGTCATTTTTGCGTCTACTACATGACTAAGGCCCTGTTTTTTTACCCCATCTACTTCTGGCAATACCAGTTGAATTGATTTATTCTCATTACCGAGTGCATTAGTCAGTATGTGTAAATTATCCAGCGTATATTTAGATTTTACCTTTTCTACCACTTTGTAGTTATTTGGCATG
>CAMDBP010000087.1 GCA_945889315.1 Chitinophaga pinensis | reverse complement strand
ATGCGAGACTTAGATTTAAACCCAGATATCGTTAATGTTAACGGAGGTTCTATTGCTATTGGTCATCCTTTAGGCGCATCTGGAGCTAGAATCACAAGTACGTTATTACATGAGCTTAAACGTCGTCCTAGTGCGCAATATGCCTTGGCTACTATGTGTATCGGAGTAGGGCAAGGAGTTGCTGTTGTTTTTAAGCGCTGTTAATAGTATATTAAATTCAAAAAAAAGCATCCATCTAATCAGATGG
Source organism: Chitinophaga pinensis (assembly GCA_945889315.1). Classification (GTDB taxonomy): domain Bacteria; phylum Bacteroidota; class Bacteroidia; order NS11-12g; family UBA9320; genus UBA9320. The sequence goes on along the minus strand of CAMDBP010000087.1, from coordinate 4,363 downwards.
ATGCTTTTTTTTGAATTTAATGCCTGTTTGTTGTTTAATTTTTTTGTGATTTAAATGCATCAATATCAAATAAGATACTGAATCTAATGGTGTTTTGAAGCGGGTGTCTTCTTGCAAATGGTTGCAAATAAGCAGCGTCTATTTGGAACACGTTATACTTTAATCCTGCCCCAAAAGTTAGATACTGACGAGCACCTTTGGTTTGAGCTTCATGAAAGTATCCTGCTCTTAGTGCAAATTGTTTTGCATACCAATATTCGAAACCAGCAGAAACGGTAAATTCATTAAGCTCTTCTCTAAATCCTCCTGGTGCGTCATTCAAAGAGGAAATCATCCCACTTATTACAGGACCATCATTCAGGGTTCTTCCTGTAATATTACCAGATGAGTCAAATAAGTACTGTGGCGTAGGTACTAATAGTTTATTAAAATCAACACCAAATCCAACTTCGTTATATTCATCTAATTGTGTTTTCCAAAAAGTTCCTAAACGTAAGTTTACAGGGATAAAATCTCTATTAGCTTCATTTGTGTAGGTTATCTTATTTCCTATGTTGCTTATGTTTCCTCCAATAGTATAATCGAATTTTTTATCGGCTATTTTGGTGTCATTTCGATAGGTCATAGAAACATCACCTGCTCCAGCAATTCCTGCTTTTATTTCAGAACCGCTAGAGCCAGTTTGGCCACGTGCTAGGTCAGAAAAAATAAAACGAAGAGCAATGCCTAAGGCAAGATTATCGGATAATTTACGAGCGTAAGCGCCGTCAAGGGCAAATTCTTTAGGTTCGTAATTTCCCGCAGGATTACCTAATTGATCTGTAAATTGTATTTGTCCTAAAGTGAAGTAACGCAAGGACCCTGCTATTGTACTTTGTTTGTCTATTCTTTTATAACCACTTAAGTAGTAAAACCAAATGTCAGGTACTAATTGACGTAGCCATGGAGCAGCGGATATAGCTAATCCTGCATCGTCTTCAATAAAGGCAAGCTTAGAGGGATTCCAATGTATGGAATTTGCGTCAGCGGATGTGGCTACACCTAAGTCACCCATTCCTGCACCTCTAGAATCTGGACTAATGAGTAGAAATGGCGCTGCGGTTGTTATTACGTTGCGTTGGCCAAGCAAATCCGTATTGGTGTTTACGGTTTGAGCTTGGGTGCTTATTGCGGCAAAAAGTGCTATAACTAACGCCGATTTTTGTTTCAATTTCATTCGGTTGTGTGGCAAATGTATTATTTATTTTCTTTTTAGTTTACGATATACAATTTTTCTGTTTTAGAAGAAGTGGTGCCATCTTCTGCCCTAACTTCTAAGTTATATAGATACACTCCTCTAGCCAATCGATCTCCAAAATCATCTCTTCCATCCCATATAATTTCCGACGAGTGAGCAGGTGCATTAATTAATTCTTGAGTTATGCTTTTTACCACGTTACCGGCTACTGAAAGTATGTTTAACCTCACTGTGATATTTTGACCTGCTTTGTTGTGGTCAAAATGAAATTCTGTGTAATTATTAAAAGGATTCGGATAGTTCAGGACATTATTAAGTGATATGTCCTCATTTTCTCCAATTACAAATTCAGTATATGCCTCTGCCGAATTATTATAAACATCCCACACAATCAACTTAAGCGTATGTCTTCCTGCGCTCATATTTTCCATTGGGTATTCTATAGTTCCCTCGGTGTAGCTATTCAATTGTGCTTTGAAATAATCATTGAGAATTAAAGATTGTTGGCTTTCCGTGCCTGCATCAATTATGGCTTCCATCTCTCTTCCTATTCCGCTTCCTATGGTATTTATGCCATTGCTATCTTTGAGATGAGCAAGTAATAGTGGTTTGCCCGAGGTAGTTCCTCCAAAAACCCATGATTCATCGTTAATAAATAATTCAAGTTCATCAAACTGATTATCTACCACAAGACTGTCTGATGTGCCGCCTATAAGGTAGTTGTAATCGGTGCCTCCAGCATCTCGCATGCCATCTTCAGCGTAGTACGATAATTTTCCTTTGGCGACGTTATAAGCGATATCTTTTGGTACTACAAACTTGAAGCTAAACTTTCCATTGGTAACTGAAACTTTCCCTTTGTAAATGATCCTGTTTTGCTCTTCAAATTCGATTACATAGCTTGATTGGTCTTGCCCAAGCGTTTTATATTTCGATTTTTTATCATAGAAGGTTGGGTATGCCTCTCCCACAAAGTCCGAAACCACTTGTCCATCTTTTCCTCTAATTTCACCTTCAATGGTAACTAAGCTGAGTGCTTTGAGGGTGTCAGAAAAAAGACCAATTTCGGTTCCGTTAATAGCAGTAGTTACCACATCATATTGATAGTCTAACAATCGCATAGCGGGGTCACCCAATAAAATAAAACAACGTTGGTTAGCGCCTTCACTGGCACTTAAGTTTCGCATAATACGATAGGCTTCGCCAATAGCCGGCTTTTGACCATTTACTTTTTTGAGTAAATTATCATTCACAAGTGCACTATTTAATCGTGTATTAAGGCCTATATAAACCGCACGAGTGGTCGCCACCATGCCAATAGCTCCTCCGTTTTCGTCCATTAGCATGAGTTCGCCCGGAGTTTCAATAAATAAGTTATCAATTTTGGCAATTTCGCAACTGGCGGTTATATAGAAGGATAGTTTATCGTAGTTATCCCACGCTACAATCTCGTCACGCGTAACTACTCTTTCGTGTGCCATAGAATTTTCTCCTCCGTGACCAACGTAGTTAAAAATAAGAGTACCTTTATTGCCCACCATTTTGGTAATCTCTTCATTTACTTTAGGATATTTATTACCACTACCAAATGATACTTGTTCATAAGCATCAAGCCATATTTTTTTTATATTATATGCTGGAGATTCAAGATCTAAGCTGGAAGTCATGGCCTCAGAAGGGGCAAGGTGATCGTTTCTGTCCTCATCGTCTGCCACAAATGTGAGGGTATTTATCCAGTCACCTTTACTAGCTTCACTGTGATAGTGTATAATTTTATCTACCAGTATTTTAGCTTCCGTTACATTACTAGCAGGTAGCCTGCCCACTGCAACATCCAAGGACTCATTTACACTACTTGTACCCCATTTTCCTTCACTATTATCCAAGATAGCATAATAGTCGTCAGAACAATACGAATATGTGTGCTGATTTGAATTGTAACTTTGATAAATGGGCACCACATTAGTGTTGTTAGGCTCAACGTCTTTGTAGTCATAACTTGCGTCTCCAAATAATAAAATGTATTGGAGTGAATCTGAATTGCCATCACCTCGATCATACAGCAGTTTAGCGTAATCTCTAATAGCAGTTACATCTTGAGAACCACTCGAAAATTCATTAAATATTTGCTCGGTGCTCGAAACCGTAACACTCAAGCCTCGTTGCCTGTGGAAATCTGCCAACTGATATGCTTGATCTAATAGTGATTTATGCGTTACAATTAGATAATTAGTCCCTGCATTCTCGTGTAGATTTTGATTTTCAACCTTTCCCAGAAACGCAGGAAGAGGAGCACTATTGGCGTTAAATACAATGAAAATGGGTGGATTAGAGGTGTTAACATTCGGAGTGGTAAAATATCCACCTGCTCCTGTTTTGGTAGTTTGTTGTAAAGTAGGGTTACCAATGTCCGTAATATTCCAAACAAAATGATCGCCAAGCACATCAAAGTTATATTTGATTGCTCCATTTACCGCTAATCTGTCTATTCTCAGAATTTGCTGATCACTGTAGACGCTCATTTTTCGAGGCAAAGAGAGCACAAAATAGTCAATATATGCAGCTGCATCGTTTTGTGATTTGTTATAGCTGTATTGTAATTTAATATCTGTAGAGCTAAGATTGAAAGATACTATGCTTGTTTTAGGTGCATCGGCAAAATCATCATCGTATTCACCTGTTACCCAGTTATAATATACTTGTGAAATAGGTGTTCCATTTAGGCTAATATTCATACTAGAATTAACGGTACTCCTAGCGGTGGTTACGGTATAGAGTCTACCTGTTTTTGGGAGTAAACCCGGGACTGAATAGTCAAATGTTTTTAAGGTAGTTAATTGCATTTTATTTCCCCACCAAACGCGTCCAGATTTGATATGATTTTCCTCATTACGTTCATGGTAAATCAAATGATCATACTCTGTGAGTGTAAGATTAGGAGTAATATTACTTCCATCTGGTAAACTCGTGATTCTTTTTCCTGACGCACCTTGCCAATTTAAGAAATAATATGATGCAACATCAAAGTCATGTCCTATTGCCGTGTAAGATTCAGAACCAGGTACATAATTGAATTTCGTTGGACCTTTTGCATACCATAATAGGTAATCATCGGTATCCATTTTG
>CAMDBP010000086.1 GCA_945889315.1 Chitinophaga pinensis | reverse complement strand
TATATCTAGAAAAGATCAAAAATATGTTAATCAATTACAAAACGAATGACACTGCAAGCATTGTAGAAACTGCCGCTCCAGTTGTAATTAAAAGACATGAAGAAAAGTTTAATTCTGAAAAGGACTTACGTGAATTCATGAAGAATACTGGATTCCCAGATTATAAGATTCCAAAACATGACATGGGTATATACTATGATGATGGTCTTAGTATAACTAAATTTGAAGACGGATGGCAAGTAAAAATTGCAATATAATTGCGATTTTCTAGCTAGATTTTATTCAAAAACCAAGTCTACATCATCACTTAAAGGATGAGCCTGACAGGTAAGGATGTATCCTTCGTTTATTTCTGCATCACTTAATCCCTCGCGCTCGTCCATAGACGCCTTACCACTTTTTAGTCTAGCTCTGCAAGTGGTACATACCCCAACAGTACAGCTATACGGAGGATCCATGCCTGCATTTTGAGCAGCAATAAGTATAGTATCAGCGGGCTTTACTGTTATCTTCTTTTGTTGGCCAAATACTTCCACTACTATGGTTCGCTCAACAACTTCATCACTATAATTCGCGTCAGCTTTATTTTCGGATGGTAGTTTTTCTTCTTTTACTTTTGCCGTGAAATATTCAGTGTTTATGTTGTTCTCTTGTACCCCAATTGCTTTTAGCCCTTGAACTACAACATCCATCATAACACCTGGGCCACAGGTGTAGTAGTGAGCTGTAGGATAATTAAAGCCTAACTCTTGTCTAACTATATCGGACACCTTTTCTGTGGTTAAAAAGCCCCTAAGACCCATCCAGGGGCCCGTAGGATTGTCATAGCTGTGTATTATCTTGAAATTAGAATACGCAGCAGCTAGGTCTTCAAGTTGCTCCTTAAAAATAACACTCTCCTCATTACGATTCGCGTATACCAAATAGCAATGACTGTTAGGTTCTTCTTTTAACGCTGTTTTTATAATACTTAGTAGAGGTGTAATACCGCTGCCACCGCCAAACATAAAATAATGATTGGTTGCAGAAAGATTGGGGCTTAAGATAAACGTACCCATTGGAGGCATTATGTCGAGAACATCACCTTCTTTTAACGTTGTATTAAGATAGTTGCTCATCTTTCCACCATCCACTTGTTTAACTGCAATCGTTATTTTTTCACCTGTTACTGGGCTTGAACACATGCTATATGATCTACGAACTTCTTCGCCATTAATCATTATGCTAAGGGTAAGATATTGGCCAGCTTTATAACTAAACTGTAGCTCCATAAGTGAAGACACATCAAAAGTTATACTTACGGCATCTTTTGTTTCTCTGTTTATCTTAGAAACGGGTATTGAATAAAATCCTGCGGGCATTTTTTATTTTAATAGTTTTATAAGTATTTCAACAGCATTGGTTGCTGCACCTTTTCTCAAATTATCTGCCACAACCCACATATTAAGTGTGTTGGGCTGTGATTCGTCTACCCTCAATCTACCTACAAGCACTTCATCTTTATGATGAGCATGTAGAGGCATAGGATATTTATTTTTAGAAATGTCGTCTACCAAAAGAACTCCTTCTGCGTTGTTCAGCAACTCTCTTATGTCTTGTATCTCAAAAGGCGAATTAAACTGTACATTGATAGATTCTGAATGGCCTCCGGTGACCGGAACTCTAACTGCTGTAGCTGTGATGGCTATATTGGGGTCTCTTAGTATTTTTCTGGTCTCATGAACCAATTTCATTTCCTCTTTGGTATAGCCATTATCCAAAAATACATCACAATGAGGTATACAGTTTCTATCTATAGGGTAGGCATACACCATATTTTGAGATGTTCCATTAATTCGTTCTTCCTCCATTTGTTCAACCGCGGCTTTACCTGTACCCGAAACTGACTGATAGGTGGAAATAACCAAACGCTTTATTCCATATTTTTGATGTAATGGATTTAAAGCCATTACCATTTGTATGGTAGAACAATTTGGGTTAGCAATTATTTTATGATTTTCTAGTATGGCATCTTGATTGATTTGAGGAACAACTAAAGGGCAATTCTCATCCATTCGCCATGCCGAAGAATTATCAATTACGGTTACTCCTTTAGCTGCAAACTTTGGAGCCCATTCAGTTGAAATACCGCCGCCCGCAGAGAATAGAGCAAAATCTATGTCTTTTTCTAATGCGTCCTCCAGTAAACATATAGGGTATGACTTTCCTTTATATTCTACGAATCCTCCTAGGCTTGACTTACTTGCTATAGGATATAAATTTTCAACTTCAATACCGCGTTCTTCTAAAACTTGTAGCATGGTGCGGCCCACCATACCCGTTGCTCCAGCTATAGCTAAATTCATACTGTTTCTTTGACTAAAGATTTAAGATTAAATGTTCTTCCTGATGCCACGGCTTGACGTTTTAAGGCTGTTATTAATTCCGTAAGACTATCTAAGTATAACGATTGAAATCCGTCAGATAAAGCCTCTTCTGGATCGTTATGCACTTCTAGCATCACCCCATCAGCGCCTGCTGCAATGGCCGCTAAAGACATTGGCATGACTAGGCTTCTTTTCCCTGTGCCTTGACTAGGATCGGCAATTATGGGTAAGTGACTCAATTCTTTTACGAGCGGTATAGCCGCAAGATCCATGGTATTTCGTACAGAAGTATCAAATGTTCTGATGCCACGTTCGCACAATATCACATTTTCGTTACCGCCAAGCATTATATACTCCGCAGCTAGAAGCCACTCATTTATAGTACTAGACATTCCTCTTTTAAGTAGAATAGGCTTGTCTGTTTTTCCAAGTTCCTTTAAAAAAGTATAGTTTTTTGCGTTTCTAGAACCTACTTGTAAGATATCAGCATAATCATATACTTCCTCTATTAGAGAGGTGTCCATTACTTCTGTTACGATCTTCACATTATATAGGTCAGATGCTTTCTTTAAAAGTTGTAATCCTTGTTTGCCCAAGCCTTGAAAAGCATAGGGAGATGTACGAGGTTTATATGCGCCACCTCTCATATATTTAATACCAAGGTCAGAAACTCCTTTGGCTATCGCAAAAAGTTGTTCTTCCGACTCCACTGCACATGGTCCCGCAATTAGACATAATTCTGTGCCACCAATGGTCTCTTTACCAATGCTAATTTCGCTTTTATGGCCTTCGTATTGTTTTGAGACAAGCTTTAGATCTGACATTACTACAAATTAAACAGATAGATATTAATCTAGTTTGGTATAGGTTATCGAAACTTTAATATCGCCCGCATCTTTATCCGTTTTAAAAACCCCTCTATAGGGCGTTACTGGAAAATCAACAGGAATACTTAGGTAAAATCCGTTAAACTTATTCTTGCCTGTTTTGGCGTATTCTTTGACTAATTGCTGCAAGTAGCGGTTAAAATGGAATTCGTATCCTTTAATAACGGGATTATAATCACCCCCATAGTTACTTGTGGTTGTTAAGTCAATTATCGGCATAGAATATTTTAAGTTTGAAGTGTCTGGGACAACTAAAAACATTCTTGATGGCGCTTTAAACTCATCTGTAATAGAGAGCTCGTCTAACAAAAATGTAATTTTCGCTTCATTAATTACCACTTTTTCACCCATTTTAAGTATAGAATCCAAGCCCACTAAATCAACTTTAATTTTTGCACCTCCAAATGATTGCGCGTAGGTTGTTCTAAAGGCGTTTGTGCTATTAAACTGGTTAGTAATATTTACAGAGGGTTTTGTTTCGTGATAGTTTATGCGCCTTGAACTAGAGCCTAGAGGAATGGTTTTGGTTAATGAGTCATTATAAAAAAGTTGAAGTTTAGAGCTATTTATACCTGCCTCAACACAAACTATAGCCCCCTCACCCGACAACGGATTATTTCTAGGTACGATTACCAAACCTTTTAATGCCTTTAGAAATTGAGTTTCATCTTTATAAACGTCACTATTCCAATCCAGCATTTCTTGTCCAAAACTATTGTTTAACATAATTGACAAACTGGTAGAGTCTGAAAAATTAAATGATCCAGTAAAAGTTCCCACAAGACTCCCCAGTTCTGGTTTAAACGTGCTGTAATACTTTACTGTATCTCCTAAATCTTGATTTAGTTTGTAAACATCCATAACTATAACGCTACTAATATCTCCGTACTTCAATATAGTCTTGACGTTTTTTACGGTTTGATCGTAATCGTATTTTAAGATAAGTTTTACAGAATCTATACTTTTGGATGTCTCATCCGTACCATATTGAGTGAGTCTTGGTTGCACAATAAGACACGATTTACTCATCCCAAAAATCGGGTCATTTATTACTCCTATCGTATTTGAACTTAGGTTGTCTGTTCTAGAAGAGTCGTCACGTACGGATCGAGCAGATATGTCTGTAAGAAGCACTTCAATGCTATTAAGATTACCGTCTCCAAGAATGTCTACTCCAATATCGGTAGTTTCTTTTTTACAACCCCAAAAAACGAGCAAAAAGAAAAGGGGCAACAACCCCTTACTCTTGATATTTAATTTTGTGTTAATCACGATTTTTTTATTGTTCTGTTCCTGCCAATAAGGAATTGTAAAAGTTCAGATAATTATCTGCTATTCCTTCATTAGAGTGATTGAGTATAGGTTTTTCAAAAGAAGACAACCTGTTTTCTAATTCTTCATTTATGTCGTGGCAACGCACTACAGCATCCGCATGCATTATGCCACCCATGTGCATACTTGTGCAATCTCCATTGGCAAATGGCACCAGCTCTTCATCATCA
>CAMDBP010000085.1 GCA_945889315.1 Chitinophaga pinensis | reverse complement strand
ATGTACACCCCCAACAGAAGGCTTGAGCGTAAATCTGCAGTATACAAAAAAATAGCAAACGACTTACGTAAGCCACTTAATACCCAGCTGCTCAAGGAAGAAAAGAAAGGTGAAATACTAGAAGGCACCGGAAGCTTGGTTTGTGATTATGCTTCTAAAACTGCTTTTGCGGCTATTTCACCGCGAACAACGCATGAGGCACTCGATCGTTTTGAGCAGGTGTCAGGCTATTCTACCGTGCGGTTTGACGCAATGGGTCCTGACGGTAATTTAATATACCACACCAACGTAATGATGACCATGGGTTACACCTTCGTGATTATTGGACTGGATACATTAGCAGAAGAGCATAAAACAAGTGTTGCTGCGCAACTAACTTCTTTAGGCAAAGATATTATTGCACTTACCAATGAGCAAGTATATGCTCATTTTGCCGGAAACATGTTACAGTTACAAAACGCTAAAGGAAAACAGTTTTTAGTAATGTCTAGCGAAGCATTCTCTTGCTTAACTAGCGAGCAAAAAGACCTCATCCAAAACAAGCATCAAAATGAAATAATAGCCGTACCCATACACCTTATCGAGAAGATAGGCGGCGGTAGTGCTAGGTGTATGATGGCCGAACTTTTTCACGCATAAATTACCCATGAAGGTAGAAACAATTCTCACTCCTGCCCTATTTTACCAAGTAGAAAACGTAGAAGATAAAATAGTAGTTGTTATTGACATACTAAGAGCGACATCCACGATAACCACTATTTTACACAATGGCGCAACAGCCGTTATTCCGGTAAAGGAAGAGATCGAAGCAGAGACTTATAAAGCCAACGGGTTTTTAGTAGGCGGCGAGCGCGGCGGTGAAACCATTCCCGGTTTTCACTTTGGAAACTCTCCTTTTCACTACGCACCTGAACTGGTTGCAGGTAAAGAAGTAGTGCTCACCACCACCAACGGCACCAAGTGTATCGAAATGGCAAAAATGGCACATCAAGTGGCAATCGGTTCCTTTTTGAACCTAGAAGCGTTAATTAAACATTTAAAAAACAGCCAAAGAGATGTAGTACTTTTTTGTGCCGGCTGGAAAGACAGGATTAATTTAGAAGATAGTCTTTTTGCAGGAGCTGTGGCGGCGTCATATCCTGTGCGCGATTGTGATGATGCTACACTTATGGCTAGAGATGCTTTTGAGATGGCCAAGGACAATATCTTCGAAACCTTACAAAATTCTAATCACTTTAAAAGACTTGCTAGCAAAGGAGGAACCAAAGACATAGCCTATTGCTGCGAAGTAAATGTATTGCACATCGTACCTGTACTAAAAGAAGGTAAGCTAGTTATAGCTTAGCGCTAAGTTACTATAATCTTAACACGGAATCTTATCGATTCTGGTCTGGTGTCTGCCACCTTCAAAAACCTCATCCACATACGTTTGGAATACTTCTAAGGCTTCATTTTCGCTCAAGAAACGAGCAGGCAGGCAAATTATATTGGCATTATTGTGTTGCTTAATAAGTGCTGCTACTTCCTTATTCCAAGCTAATCCAGCGCGAATTCCTTGGTGCTTATTGGCAGTTATGCACACGCCATTGGCACTCCCACAAATCAAAATACCAAATGCTGCCGTCCCTTTTTCTACATCAAGGGCTACAGGATGTACATAGTCAGGATAGTCTACAGAGGAAGAACCGTCTGTACCGTGATTTACAAACGTAAATTGGTCAGCGTATTTTTCAATAATTCTATTTTTAAGATCTGTACCTGCGTGATCGTTTCCTATGGATACGTTAATTTTTGTCATTCTTCGGTTAATTCTATGGGTGCTGGTGCTACTTTGCGTGCTATGATGATTCCTACTTCATACAGAATCATAATGGGTATACTTAATATTAATTGACTAGCCACATCCGGCGGTGTAACAATGGCTGCGACAATCAAAATAACCACGATGGCAACTCGCCGGTATTCTTTCATACTTTGGGCCGTAAGCAGTCCTATTTTGGCTAAGAAATACACGACAATGGGCAGCTCAAATAGTAAACCTGCGCCCAAGGTTAGCATGGTTATAAAACTAATGACGGAACTCACTTTAAAGTTGCGTTCTATATCTGGGCTAAGGCTATAATTGGCTAAAAAATTAACGGAAATAGGTGATAGGATATAATAGCCAAAGAGAATACCACTAAAAAAAAGCAGTGATGCAAACCCAATGACCAAACCTGAATAACGTTTTTCGGTTGATTTTAAGGCAGGTTTGATGAATCGATAAATCTCAAAAAGGATGTAAGGAACTGCTATGATTAATCCACCAATAATGGCAATCATAAAATGCTGATAGAACTGTTCTTGAATATCCAAAGCTTGCAACTTAAAGTCCATTTTGTTGATACAAACCCTATCGTCGTGATACAGATATTGACTCAACTCGCACATTTTTCGGTAGGTCCAAAAATCAGGCTTGGTAGAGCCTAGCAGTATTTTATCAAAGATGTATCTTCCATGGATAAAAGAAAAAATGGAGCCTACTACCACGGCAATCACCGATCTCACCAGATGCCAACGCAATGCTTCTAAATGTTCCATGAAGGACATTTGTGCATCGTATTCGTCTACATCTATTTGGTCTAACGCCATTATTTATTTACATTAACATGCCACCACACACACTAAGCACTTGTCCGCTTACGTATGTAGACATGTCACTTCCAAGGTAAACGCATGCATTCGCCACATCATCTGTAGTTCCACCGCGTTTCAATGGAATACCGTCTGTCCATTTTTTAAGTGCGTCCTCTCCCAATTCCGCTGTCATTTCGGTTTCTATAAAACCAGGAGTTATAACATTACATCTAACGCCCCTGCTTCCTAATTCTTTCGCCATCGACTTTGAAAATCCAATAATTCCCGCTTTAGAAGCTGCATAATTGCTTTGACCTGCATTACCCATTACTCCTACTACACTGCTCATATTGATAATGCTACCGCTTTTTTGACTAAGGAAGGTTCTTAAGCTTGCTTTGGTAAGATTAAAAACAGACTTTAAGTTCACATTCATAACTTCATCCCATTGCTCTTCGCTCATGCGCATTAGCAAATTATCACGCGTAATGCCCGCATTATTTATCAAGATATCTATCCTTCCAAACTCTGCAACTACTGCGTCTATAAATGTTTGTGCTGATGTAAAATCAGCTGCATCACTTTGAAAACCTTTTACTTTAACGCCATATCTAGAAGATAACTCTTCTTCAAGTGCCTTTGCTTTTTCTACAGAACTAGCAAAGCTAAAAGCGATATTACAACCTTCAGCGGCATACTTTTCAGCTATTCCTCTCCCAATGCCTCTGCTGGCTCCAGTGATAACTGCTGTTTTATTTTCTAGTAACTTCATTTTTTGAATCTTGGTGCAGCAAAGGTATTTCAAGCATTCACATTTCATAGTACGAATAATCCCTATTTCTTGCACATTTCGACAAAACTATTACCGCACATTATCGTTTGTGTTATATGGGTTTTTACAGCATCACATCCGAGCAAACGTTACCTATAACGTTAGATGAAGCTTGGGATTTCTTTTCATCACCGCGCAACTTGAGTAAAATAACTCCGAAGGAAATGGGATTTATTATTACCAATACTCCTTCTCCTAAAATGTTTGAAGGTCAGATTATTACGTATAAAGTTAGTCCTGTATTGGGTGTTAAAATAAACTGGATGACGGAAATAACCACGGTAAAAGAAGGAGAATATTTTATAGACGAACAACGCTTCGGACCCTATGCCTTGTGGCATCACAGACACAGTTTTAAAGCAGTACCTGGCGGTGTACAGATGAATGACGAGGTAAATTACAAATTACCTTTTGGGATTCTGGGTGATATTGCACACGCACTTTTTGTAAAAAATAAACTCAAACACATTTTCGCTTACCGAGAAAAAGTACTGGTAGAAATGTTTGAGGATTTGAAATAAAACGAAATTCTTATTTTTTGTGGAGCTCAAAGTGAAATGGTAGGAACTGGCCAGCATCTTGCGCACGATACACGGTATCTCCTCCATCCCACATCCAAATTTTGATGGGTGCTTTTTGTCTATTTTGAATATCTGAAATAACTTGCAAGCAACCTGCACATGGAACTAGCATTTGTGGCACTTCATATTTTGTAGATCTCGCATAAACCGCTAATTCCATTACCTTATTGGCATCTAGTGTTTTTGCGCTTTCAAACAGAGCCACTCGCTCGGCACACAATCCACTAGGAAATGACGCATTTTCTTGATTACTACCAAGTATTAATTTACCATTTTGATGAGATACCGAACAACCAACGTAAAACTCAGAATAAGGTGCGTGTGACTGCTTACTTGCTTCTACAGCTTGATTTAGAAAAGCTTGCTCCTCTTGCGTTAAGTCTTGGTGTAAAAACGCTTCTATGCGCACTGTTTTTTCCATCTGTTCTAAATTGAGACTGCAATATCTAAATATTTAGAGAACTGAGACATGAAAACAGAAAAATAATGTAGGTTTGAAGCATTACCACCATGAAAAAAATTGTTGTCTTTGGTGCTGGACTTTCAGCTACCTACCTCATCTCGTACCTTGAGAGTAATGCTGAAAAGTTTTCGTGGGAACTCGTGGTGGCCGATATGAATTTGGAATTGGCCAAGTCAAAGTGTAAAAACAATGCCACTACATGTGTCCAAATCGATATTCACAATGAAGCCGAGGTAATTGAACTATTGAAAGGCAGCACATTGGTAGTAAGTATGTTACCCGCAAGTTTACATCTAACCA
>CAMDBP010000084.1 GCA_945889315.1 Chitinophaga pinensis | reverse complement strand
CGCTCCTTGAGATTTGTTTCCATGAATAGCGGCTGCTGTAATATTGGCCTTATTCAATTTTTCTGACAGTCGGTTCGCTCCATGTTTTGTTCTGGTAAACACCAATACCTGATGCCAGTTGCCATCCCAAATAAGCTTAGTAATTAATTCTATTTTTCGCTTCGCATCACATTTATACACCAATTGATCTACCAGCTCGGCAGTTGTATTTTCGGGTGTAGCTTCTACCGTCACGGGATTAGTTAGGATACCGTTGGCGAGGGTTCTTATTTCGCGGGAAAACGTAGCACTAAAAAGTAAATTCTGACGCTTGTCCGGCATCATACTCATAATCTTCTTAATATCACGTAAAAAACCCATATCTAGCATTCTGTCTGCTTCATCAAGCACCAAGAATTCGACGTCGCGCAGAGAGATAAATCCTTGATTTTGCAAATCCATTAATCTACCTGGCGTTGCTACCAAAATATCAATTCCGCTTCTAAGCATGCTTACTTGAGGATTTTGATTAACCCCCCCAAATATCACCATACTTCTAAGGTCTACATACTTGCTATAGGTCTGAATATCTTCTAGCACTTGTGCTGCTAGCTCACGCGTAGGAGTAAGCACCAATGCTCTTATTACTCTTCGTTTTTGCGGTTCTGTTTTGCATAGTAACTGTATCATTGGCATAGCAAAACCAGCTGTTTTACCTGTTCCTGTTTGAGCAGAAGCAAGGATATCCTTACCTTCTAATACTCTTGGAATTGCTTTTTCTTGAATGGGACTTGGAGTTTCATATCCTTTGTCGGCTACCGCTTTTAATAAGGCTTCGGAAAGGCCTAGTTCTTTGAATGTCATATTTTTTTGTTTGAAATGACAATCGGTTAAAGACCTCACTCCTATTTTTTTAATATTGGGTGCAAAGGTAATCGCTAAAGCTGCCCCTCCTTCACATTCTGCCAGAAGTGTAGTTATTATGGACGGTATTGTTTTTAGTAGAGCGACTCACATAAGACCTAAATAAAATAAAACCATGATTACGGATTAATAAAATCCGTTTTACGTAACATCGATTGATTAGCACAACGTTTTACCTAATTGATGTATTTTTACATCTTATGTCTAACAACAAAAAATCTCGCCGTCAGTTTCTTAGAAACATATCTCTGACAGCAGCTGCTTTTACTTTCTCACCATTAGCATCTAGTGCACGAAGCACCCTAATCAACAAACAAAACGCCTGTGAAAAAACCACACCCGACTATTATGGCGAGGGGCCATTTTATAGCGCCAATCCTCCAACCTTAACCTCCGAAAAGTTGGCGCCGGATGCTGAGATAGGCACTCGAATAAGAATAAGCGGCAGAGTTCAAACATTAGATTGCAGTAAATTTATACCCAACACCATAGTTGACATTTGGCATGCTAACCAAACGGAGAATATGATACTATTGGTTTTAAGTTAAGAGGTAAAATAGCTAGTAATGCGCAAGGATTTTACACTTTTGAAACCATAAAACCTGGCAAATACCTGAATGGCAATAAATACCGCCCTTCACATATTCATTTAAAAATAACTCCTCCCGGATTTCCTACCATTACTACTCAACTTTATTTTCAGGGAGATACAGATATTGCTGAAGACGCTGCAGCACGTATTACCAGCGGTCAATATGACGCAACACATCGTATAATATCACTCACAGACGATGGAAATGGAATACTTGAAGGTACTTGGGATATCGCCTTGGACGGCGATGGTACTTTAGGCACAACTGATCTCCACATTGATAAAGGAATTATTTACCATTCATCTCCTAATCCATTTACATCAAGCCTGACTATTAATTACGGGATTTTTCATACCGCAGCAATCAGCCTTATGGTCTTTGATATGCAAGGAAAACAGGTCGCTATACTGGAGCAGAGAATACTGACTCCCGAAAAATACGAAGCATCATGGACGCCAGACGCTCAATTACCAAACGGACAATACTTTATAGCGCTTAAAATAAACGAACTACAAGTACACTACGTTAAGGTTCAATTTACCAGATAGGTATAGACTTAACTCCAGCTTGGTATACTATTCCAAACTGGGAAGGTCAAATTTATTTCAAGCTCGCATTCAAAACGATTTTTACCGCAGAAAGAGCCTCCGAAATAGGACACGAGTCTTTAGCCGCATTTGCTAATTCTAAAAATTTAGCCTCGTCAATACCAGGTACGTCACCCACTAGATTCAATGTAATATAATCAAAATGCCAATGCACATCTTCGTTGCGCATGGTCACCACAGCCTCGGTATCTAACACCTTAGCAGGAAAGCCTGCACCTGCAAGTTGAAAACTAAGGGCCATATTAAAGCAACCTGCATGAGCAGCAGCTATTAGTTCTTCTGGATTAGTGCCTAATTTTCCATCTTCATTTTGAAAACGGGTTTTAAAGGAGTAAGGTTGTTCTTGGAAAGCTCCACTAAGGGTAGTAAGACTTCCTGTGCCATCTATACCGGCACCTTTCCATTGGGCTTTTGCTATTCTTTTCATATTTGTAAGGTGTTTTATTAACTAACAGATTAGTTGACAGATTTGTTTAGCTTTTTGTGCCTATCTGTTTAGACTATTCCCTTATTTCGGTTAACATCAAGGTAAATAGTGTAAGTGAGTCACTAATGATTATACCTCGCCACTATTGGCATACTTCTACCAAAACCAAATGCTTTGTGGCTGATACGAAGCGTTGGTGGTGCTTGAAAACGTTTATACTCATTGCGATCTACCATACGTATTATTTTGCGTATCAGTATTTCGTCTGCGCCTTCTAAATTCAAATCAACTATTTCTTGCCATCCTTTTTTCCCTTCAATGTAGTGGAATAGTATTTTGTCTAATACCGGATATGGGGGTAACGAATCAATATCTTTTTGATCGTGCCTTAACTCAGCACTTGGTTCTTTGTTTACTATTTCATAGGGTATTACCTCACCATAACGATTGATAAAGCGTGCTAACTCATACACTTGTTCCTTGTATAAATCACCTATTACAGATAATCCACCACACATATCTCCGTACAAGGTACTATAGCCAACGGCACTTTCACTCTTGTTACTGGTATTGAGCACCATGTTGCCAAACTTATTGCTATACGCCATGAGAATAATGCCACGACTTCTAGCTTGCAAATTTTCCTCGGTTACGTTGGGCTCTGTACCTGTAAATTCATCAGCAAGTGTTTCTTCAAAAGCATCAAACGCTTTATTAATAGGAACTATACTAAACGGAGAACCTAGATTTTGTGCCAACTTCTGTGCATCGTCTACCGATCCAGAACTACTATACTTACTAGGCATGGTAATCGCCTTGACATTTTCCGCTCCTAAAGCTTCTGCAGCAATAGCATGAACCACTGCGCTATCTATACCTCCACTGCTACCTAAAACTGCATTTTTAAAGCCAACTTTACTGAAATAATCACGCACTCCCATCACCAATGCATCGTGTATTAAGCCGATATCATAATCATAGTAATCTTGGTGATTGTCTTCATAAAGCGTGCTGCTATCCCATTGAATGACCTTGAAGTCTTCTTTATAAAATTCACACTCTTCTACAATGTCTCCTAATCTATTTATAAACATAGAACCTCCATCAAATAGAAGATCGGTATTGCCCCCTACTTGGTTTACATAAAAAAGAGGCAACCCATAGGTTTTGGCATTGAGTTGCATTCGGGTACGACGTTTTTCTACATGATTGTAACTGTACGGCGAACCACTTAAATTTATCATAACCGTAGGATTCTGTTTGATAAGCTCATCCATCGGAGTTACATTATACAGTTTTTCATTGTCTAAATTCCACAAGTCTTCGCAAATGGTAACTGCAATACGCTCACCTTTAAAGTCTACGCATTCAAACACGTTATTCGTCTCGAAATACCTATACTCGTCAAAAATATCGTAGGTAGGAAGTAATGTTTTATTCACCTTTGCAAGTAGTTTTTGGTCAGAAAAGAAAAACGCTGAGTTGTATAGTTTTTTTCCTTTTGCCAATCCACTTAACGATGGGCTACCCACCAGCACACCTATCTCATTTGATGCCATTCTGATGGTATCTAAAGCAAGTTCACAACGCTTTATAAAACTGGGGTAATCTAGCAAATCTTTGGGTGGATACCCGCAAATAGACAACTCAGAAAAAACCACAAGATCAACGTTAGCCGCCTTGGCTGCATCTACTTCAGCTACGATCTTTGTTGTATTGCCCTCTATATCTCCTATGATATAATTAAGTTGTGCTAATGCTATCTTCATAAGGTAAGAATACCTCTTTATTATGCTTGTAATTAAAAAAGTACCCCTACCGAAAGAGACACACAATTATTTTTGGCAACTGCTGTTTTATCTTTTACAAACATATCTGTAAATGAGTTGGCCACACGCACACCCCCTATTAATGTAGTATTTCCTGCTAATTTATACTCTAATCCTCCACCTATGAGTACGGGGAAACGGAACAAGAATACTTGATCATCAAAATCATACAAAGTAAATGGCTCACCTTCCTTTTCATTAACCCGGTAGTTAGTAGGATCTGCATCGGCTATCACCTTAGGAAGTCCAATTTCATTGATAGTTGTGCGTGCATTTATGACAAAACCTGGGGCAAAACCAAAATTCCCTGTGTAGGTAACATTACCGATCTCTTTAGTTCTAAATTTTATACTTACAGGCAGTTCCAAGTATTGTAAATTGTAGGTGTAGCGTAAGCCTATTAACGTATCATTAGGTGCACCACGAAAAACTTGACTATCGGCCAATGTAAATTTTGTTTTAATATCTGTGATGAGAAACTCTGCACTTATTCCGTAGCTCCCGCCGTTGAAATAGTAATCGCCCACCAAGCCATATCCGAAACCTACCGCTGCACCATCGCTATTTATCGCTTTATTTGTTCCGGCTACCCAGCCCAAGTTTGCTACGCCTTTTAATCCA
>CAMDBP010000083.1 GCA_945889315.1 Chitinophaga pinensis | reverse complement strand
ATCCCTTTACTTCCCTATGTGATCAATTTTGAGCTACCAAATGTGCCAGAAGATTATGTGCATAGAATTGGTAGAACGGGTAGAGCGGGAGCAAGTGGACAAGCTATCTCACTCGTAAGTTCGGATGAAATAGAATATGTACGAGGCATAGAAAAGTTGCTTGGTATGCGACTAGAAAGTACCGTTATAGAAGGCTTTGAGCCAACAAGTGGTCCTGTGGATGGTGGTAAGAAAAGAACGAAAGAAAATAAACCAACTGGGACTAATAAGCCAACCAATAGTAGACCCGCAAATAGAAACCAAGGTAGAGGCAGTGGAACTAGCCCTAACGGGAGTGGAAGCACTAACACTGGAAACGGCAATAGTGGGAATAGCAATGGTCGTAATTTTCGCCGGAAGCCTCGAAATACATCTGGTGGAAATACAGGAGGTAATTCAAGAGACTAACATCTAGTAATATTTTGCTAAAGCTAAAAAAGGGTTTAGCTTATTTGTTAAACTGTGTCATTCATTATTTTTGGTAATGTCGTTGTATCCTTAAATTTGCCTAGAATAAAGTACACTTCATAAGTAGTGTGAGCTGCATAAATAATTAATAAATAGACTTTTATTCCTTTAAATTAGTTTTGGTGTCATTTATGTTATTGAAAACGTATTCCCATACTAAAAGGATTAACCATGAAGATTAATTATATACTCATTTTAATAAGTTGCTTAACGCTGGCAGCTTGCAGTTCTGGACAAAAGCGCATGGAGCAAGGTGATTATGATACGGCAGTGTATCAGGCGGTGAAAAGGCTTCAGCAAAAACCACAAAACGAAAAGGCAGAAAAAGTATTACGCCAAGCCTATACGTTAGCAGTTAACGAACATACTAACGCGATCGTATACCAGGACAAAACCAATAACCCATTTAAGTATGACGTGATGGTGGGTAAGTATGAGAAAATTGCCATGCTCAATAACGCCATTAGAAGATATCCGATGTACAAAGACCTTCTGGAACTCACAGATGTTACGGATGAGTTGGTTATGGTGCGCGATGGTGCTGCAAGCTCCCACAGAAAAGAAGGTGTCCGATTGCTGAATTTAGGAAACAAACAACACGCAAGGGAAGCGTTTATTCAGTTTATAAAAGCCAATGAATACGTGGCAAGAACGGTTACCGAAGAAGAGCTTGATAATGCCCAGAATGCAGGAACAGTAAATGTGATTATACAGTTTGTCAACAGCAGGAATTTTTTCAGAGATTATAATTCCGATGCTGTCTTTGGTGCAGTACGAAATAATTTTAAAGGTACAAGATACCGTTTTATGAGAGTAGTAGAGCCTGGAGAATTAAGTTTTCCTGCCGATGAAATAGTACAAATCGAGATGGAGGATGCGCATATTGGTGGCGTTGTCTTTACGAAAAATACGTTTGAACTTAAAAAAGAAAAAGTGTATGTAGGTGAGGCAAAAACGGATAGCGGTGAAGTGGTAAAAGTATATGGAACAGTTACTGCAAATTATATAGAATACACAAAGACGATTAACAGTTCTGCTCAACTGATGATACAAAGATTGGACGGGGTAACCTGCGCAGTTATCAACCGTCAGGTATTTCCAAGTTCTTTCTGCTGGACCGAAATGTGGGGAACCTTTAGAGGCGATGAACGAGCTTTAACCCCTGCACAACTTGATTTTGCAAAACGAATCGAACCTAATCCCCCCGGAAATGAATGGTTGTTTTCTCAGACTACCGCACCTTTGGCAGCTAGAAGTGTAGATTATTTGCGGAATGAATACAGCTACCTGAGGTAAGCACGGTTAAATTAGGGTATTAAAAAACGAGCTAATGAAATTCATTAGCTCGTTTTTTTTTGAGGGTGTTTTAAATCCTAAATTTTTAGGCTGGCCACTCTACGGTGTCCTCATCTATATGATTGGGAAACATAGTGATAGAGTCTACAAAACCATCTTGAATCCAAACACTTAATCCTTTTGAATCAATCGTGTAGTCCTTAGCGTTAAGTTCTTCAAATGTTTCTTCCAGAATTAAGTCGTCAAATTTTGCGTCCTTTAAAAAGTCTGCTTCGCTCATACCTGCATAAGATTGCTCGTCTAGCGTAAAAGTTGGAGCAAAACAAGTGATAAGTCCAAGTCTAAAATCATCTTCAGACATAAAACTAAGCTCTGCGCCGAGATCTCCATACATAAGCGATACGTCTTCTGAATCGTCTTCGTGTTTTTCTCTAACAGTCTCCGTCGGTTCGCCCAGAAGTTCTTTAATTTTCTCCAGGCTCATTCCAAATTTCACTTGATTAAATCCTACGAAAGGGATGATTTCAATATTCATGGTGTGTTTATTTTGTGTCAAAGGTCGCACAAAAGCAGTAGAATATGAGTTAGCACCTAAAAAATGCAAGAAAAAGTACGGAAACTACTGCCTTTGCTCTTTAAGATTTATGTTACTTGTAATAGATAGCTTACAGACGTGTCTACTAGAGTCTAATTCAAATCTTGGTATATTTGCCACTTAAAATTACAATGTTGCCGAATGAAATAAAGTGATATCACGAAGCCCTATTTAATTATTCATGAACAGAAAATACCAAATTGCTGTCATACAACTCAACTTGAATGATACGCCTTCCAATAATCTTATTAAGTGCACCCAATGGGTTACGCAAGCTGCGCAACAAGGTGCGGAGGTAATTTGCTTGCCGGAGCTATACAGTAGTCATTATTTTTGCCAAAGTGAAGATGTTGCTAATTTTGAACTTGCAGAGCCATTATACAGCACATCATTTATCGCATTTAGCGCGCTTGCCAAGCAACTAGGTGTGGTTATCATCGTGCCATTCTTCGAAAAAAGAATGACCGGTATTTATCATAACAGTGCCTATATCATTGATGTAGATGGCACAGAAGCAGGTCTTTATCGTAAAATGCATATCCCTGATGATCCTCTTTTTTATGAAAAATTTTACTTTACACCTGGAGATCTAGGCTTTAAAACAATTACAACGCAAAAAGGAAAAATAGGAACACTTATCTGTTGGGACCAGTGGTTTCCTGAGGCGGCTAGACTCACGGCTTTGCAAGGAGCTGAAACGTTGTTTTATCCAACTGCGATTGGTTGGCATCCTTCAGAAAAAGAGCAGTATGGGGAAAATCAACACGCCGCTTGGATGAATGCCATGAAAGGTCACGCCGTTTCAAACGGTATATACGTTGCCGCGGCTAATCGTATTGGGTTAGAGAATTACTTGCCAGATGCAGATGGGATTCAGTTTTGGGGATCCTCTTTTATTGCAGGACCTCAAGGGGAAATTTTAGCACAAGCCTCACATGATCAAGAAGAAATTTTGATGGCAGAAGTAGATTTAGATTTACAAAAAAATGTGCGCCAAAACTGGCCATTTTTTAGGGATCGGAGAATTGATGCTTACGGGGATCTCACCCAACGAGCAATAGATTAGAATCCTTTATAAACGAACAGATATGACAAGACGATTTCCAGCAGAGTGGGAGCATCAAAAAGGCATCTTACTTTGCTTCCCTCATAACGGTAATGACTGGCCAGGTAAATACCAAGCAGTACAATGGGCTTATATAGAATTTATTAAAAAAGTAACTTGCTATGAAACGGTGTATCTGATGGTAGCAAGCGAGATGCTTCAGCACAAAGTAACCGAAATGTTACAGAATGCTGATGTAAATCTGGAGAGAGTTGATTTTATTTTACACAAAACCAACCGAAGTTGGATGCGCGATTCTGGACCTATTATCGTAAAAAACGAGCTCGGAAATCGAGAAGCTATTTCCTTTAATTTCAATAGCTGGGCAAAATATCCCAATTATCAGTTGGATAGGAAAGTGCCAATTATGGTTGCCGAGCATTTAGAAATACCGTTAACAGAAGCGTATTACAAGAGGAAAAAGGTTGTTTTGGAAGGGGGGGCTATTGATGCGAATGGGAGAGGAACACTATTAACCTCAGAGGAATGTCTATTGCACCCAAGTATACAAGTAAGAAACCCTGGATTTACTAAGGATGATTATGAGGCGGTTTTTTTAGAGTACCTGGGTGTCACCAATGTAATTTGGCTAGGTGACGGATTGTATGGCGATGATACACATGGTCATATAGATGATTTATGCAGGTTTGTGAACGAAGATACTATTGTAACAGTGGTCGAGAATAATCCCGAAGACGCTAACTATCAGCCGTTACAAGATAATTTAAAACGACTGAAGGCCGCCAAATTAGAAAATGGAACGTCTCCTAAGGTCATAGAACTGCCGATGCCTAAAAAAATGGTTTTTGAAAACCTTCGGTTACCAGCGAGTTATGCCAATTTTTTAATACTCAATGGTGCAGTGCTAGTGCCAACATTTAATGATGCCAATGATCGCATAGCGCTAACCATACTTTCTGAGTGTTTTCCGGGAAGGGAAATTATCGGGATAAGCGCAGTAGACTTAATATGGGGATTTGGATCTTTACACTGCTTAAGCCAGCAAATGGTATAGATTTATACGTGCAAAAGCGATAGTTGACTGAGTTCTGTACCCTAACTAACTAGATTGATCTTGTCATAGTGATGTATTTTGTGAGAAATACTCATACAAATGTTAGTTTTGTACCAATGAAAGTAACAGTAGTAGGAGCGGGTGCAGTAGGTGCTAGTTGTGCCGAGTACATCGCCATCAAAAATTTTGCTGCAGAGGTTTGTCTTATTGACATCAAAGAAGGTTTTGCGGAAGGTAAAGCAATGGATCTTATGCAGTGTGCATCGCTTAATGGTTTTGATACCAAAATTACAGGTGCTACCAATGATTATAGTAAAACAGCGGGAAGCGATGTTGCTGTAATTACAAGTGGGATACCGCGTAAACCGGGTATGACGCGTGAAGAACTGATTGATATCAATGCAGGGATTGTTAAAACCGTTGCTACTAGTATTCTAGCACATTCTCCCAATGCCATCATTATTGTGGTTTCTAATCCTATGG
>CAMDBP010000082.1 GCA_945889315.1 Chitinophaga pinensis | reverse complement strand
CTAGAAAGCTTGCACATGGAATACGAGATTCTAGAAGAATTACAATACGATGCCCCACATAAAACCGACATGGAATTACGTAGCATGTTAGGTTGTTTCTTATTTGCAGGTGACGATGTTTTTAAGAAAGTAAAAGTACTAAGTGGTGGTGAAAAAGCGCGGGTTTCATTGGCTAAAACACTGGTGAGCGAAGCTAACTTCTTGTTACTGGATGAGCCTACAAATCACCTCGACATTGATAGCATAGAGATTATCATCGAGGCATTAAAGCGCTACGAAGGAACGCTCATATTTGTATCGCACAATAGATATTTCATAGAAAAATTAGCGAACAAAGTATGGTGGATAGAAGATGAAGAGGTTAAAGAATATCCGGGCACATACCATGAGTATAATTATAAGCTTGAGCAAGATAAACTGAATCCACCCAAAGTAGAGATACGTAAAAAATCAAGCTCCATTGCTCCCGAAAATAGCACAGACAGTAAAAACACCTGGAAACAAAAAAACGAGAAAATAGAACAGGTTAAAAAGTTGCAAAAACAGCTTGATGGCAAAGAAGAGCAATTGAAAAATGCTAAATCTCATGGGGCTTCCCTTGAAGCTAAGCTAGCAGAGGCTACTACTTTAACACCAGAAGACGTTGAGTTAATAAGTAAAGAGTATGCAGTTTCTACATCAAGTATTAAGTCAATTACCGCTGAATGTGATGCATTACTTGAAGCCATTATGGAGTTAGAAGACTAATTAACTTATGGCATAAAAAAAAGGGTTCGTGTCTACACGAACCCTTTTTTAGGTATTGTGTTTTTTTAAGTTATTTAGAGCTGTAAGCGTTCACAAAATTATGAACCGTAATTATTTTTTTCCAGATGATTACTCCGTATGAGAAATTAGCGCTGTTATATCCTGCTGGAATAGTTACACTATAGGTTTTCTCGTATTTCTGCCCAGCAGTCAATCCGTTTTCTGTAATTACCTCGCCCCATGCATCCGCAGAAAGTGATCCTCTCATTACATTGTGATGCTCCACATTGCCGTTTTCCCCAATTGGACCAGACTGAGGACCAGAAACTTTATCTTCTATGAGGTAAACTCCCATTACGTAAACGCCTGTTGCGTCAGAAAAGGCTTCTGCTTCAGCATTTACAATGAGTTGATTTCCCTCTATTTTGGCACTTAGCACTGCGCCTATAGGTGCAGTTGTGAGGGTGAAGGCATCTGCTGCTTGAGCATCTGCTGAACTTGTTGAATAATTTTTTCCGTTTGTAACAAAATTAGGTTTAGAACTATTGGGTGCAAATCTCGTTTGTAAACTTTGCATGGTTTCTGTGATTTCTTGCTTTCTAAAAAAGCTATTAGAGAATCCTGTACCATAATTACCCCAAGTAAGTGCTTTACCACCTTTATATCTATCAATTAAGCTGGCAAATGCCTCCCAACCCCAATCTCCGCAGTAGTAACAGGTTTCTCCTGTCACTTTAAAAATCATTGAAACGCCGGCTCTTGAAGCTTTTAGATCTACTTTGTCATCACTATTTTCCACGTAACCATTAGGCTGTCCACACTCTTTTTTAGATACATCTGGGTTACCAAGACCATCGCCATCCACATCCTGATACCATGTTTTTTCGGTACATGGCTCTTCCAAAGGAGTCGTTTCGGTCTTTTTACATCCTGAAATTAAACTACCTACTGCAATTAGGCAGAGTAAAAGAATACTATTTTTATGTTTCATCAAGTCAAATTTATTCATTAAGTTGAATATTCAACATAGGGGCTAAAAAATTTCAAACAGATGGCAGTAACTTTTTTAGAAGTTTACTCCTAGCTTTAATGTTTGATAATATCCCCCAAGTGACACCTCGGGTGATAGATTGAGATGTGTTTTGTTTGACTTCCAAAGTTTATTAGATGCATCGAAGCAATAACCAGTTTGGTATCCTAGCATGAACCATCCTAAATTTAATTCAACCATAAATGTTGCATCCAAGGTAAAAGCATCATTCACATATTGCGTTAGTTTGGTCTCACCTAAAAACCCATCTTCTAATAGCAATGTCCCGTTATATCTTTCTTCCGTATTTAATTTAAGCTTACTATAGCCCAAGCCAATCCCTGGGAAAACATCTAGCCATGAATTTTCTTTCAGCATCTCGAGCATATAATAACTCGAGACATAAAAGCCTTTTAACCTATAGGTGTTGGCCAAAATTTGTACATCTTCGGGAAACCAAAACCCTATTGCTGTTGCATTTTTAAACTTCCCATCGGTAGTTAGAAATCCAATCTCCGCAGCAGATTTATCCATAGAAAACAATTCATTCCCTCCTTCTTCTGAGAATCGCTTATTGAGATTACTCAGATTGATATGCTGAAATCGCGCACCGAAGGTTATTTTCATTTTATCCGAATTGCTATTATCAGCAGCAGCATTTAAATACGAATAGGCAGTTCCGCGTTCTTTTTTGGTATTCAATATCAGATAATTAAAATCGTTACCATAAGCCGCATTTAACGCAGAATCTCTCCTTATGTCTACAAGGTACAGACTTCTTTCTGGCATAGCATAAAAATATTTATCTAGCATTATTTCTGCATAAATCTTGTCTGCACCAAAGTTCCTATCGTCATCATACACCATCGTTAGTGTCATTACTTGATCGGCATATACACCGCCTTTGGTATGTTTTATTCTGTTAGCTAAACTATTAAAAACAAACCATTCACACGAATTATTAGTTTGTAATTCTTGTGTAGTGTGGCATCGGCCAAATTGGCCAAACCAATTTCCGGGATGCATTAATTTTTCTTCTAAAAACCTACGATACATATAGTCTTCTCTGAAAATATACTCTTGTACCGTATTATTTTCCTCATATTCCTCCCACTGGTGAAGTGCATTATAATTAGATACGATGACTCGCTTAAAAAGATCAAAATTAGCCCCTAAATAATCTTTAAACTTAGCTTCATTTCGTACAAAATTATGATGCAAGAGTCTTAGCGAACTTCCCGTTTTAAACATAAAACCTCCACCACTTTGATTTTCGGGATCATCTTCTTTATCTAATTGAAAATCATTATAGCTCGCCAAACTGCGGAGACTTTGAACATCTACATATAAACTATCATCCATATATAAACTTTGCGGCGGAAGAAGTCTATCTAACAATTTCACGATAGGATAGACACCTCGTTCAATATCCAGAGCAGCAAAATATAACTTTTGAGTTTCAGGCAAACTATCGTTAAAGTCTTTCAAATCTTTAATTACAGAACTATACTCGTCATACGCAAACTGATCTATACTGGAAAACAAGGTGGAATCTCCTGTTTGCAAATACTCATTCACCAAGTAACCGTATGAAAATCCATATTCAAACATAATGTTACGAACTCCAGCGTTTGCGTGCAAGTACTTTATCATTTTGAGCCAAAGACGAGCATTACTCTCAGTATAGGTATGATTTTCTCCGGTCATGAAAATACTGTACTTTCCAACTACACTATCAAGTAAGTGTAAACCCCTAAAACTCGTATCGTAAAGATGCACTGTATCTGCATCATTGATAGTGATATCACTAACGTGTGCAGAAGAACCTAATCCTCGAATAGCGCTGGTTGACTTTTTAGGTGCAGATTCGTTGACTGCTGCTTCCACGGCTTCGATTGCTTCAATCAAAGCCTCATCTGACGTAACTGACTGAACAGAGTCAATCAATACTTCCTTCTCTTGAGCTAAGCCGACAAAAGCCTGTAATAAGAGTATAACGGCCCAAAAAAGCCTCGATAGTTTAACCATTTTTATTTTTACAAGTTGTCAAAAAAGTAATTACTTACTTTTTCATATAAGTGAACACGGTCCTTACCTCCCACATTATGAGGATGATGTGGATACACAAAATAATCCAGCTGTACACCTTCTTTGATAGCGGTTTCTAGATATTGCAAACTGTGTTGCCATACTACAACGTCATCTTGTCCACCGTGTATCATTAGCAACTTTCCGTTCAAATTTTTAACATGATTTTTAAGGTTGGTAGCGGCATAACCTTGAGGATTTTCTTGCGGTGTATCCATATATCGTTCGGTATA
Organism: Chitinophaga pinensis; assembly: GCA_945889315.1. GTDB lineage: Bacteria > Bacteroidota > Bacteroidia > NS11-12g > UBA9320 > UBA9320. The sequence goes on along the minus strand of CAMDBP010000082.1, from coordinate 926 downwards.
CATAATCTCGTAAAGGCTCCAGTCTATTACCGGACCACCTGCCACGCCCACTTTAAAAACGCCTGGATGACGTGTCATCATGCTCGTAGTCATAAAACCACCGTAACTCCACCCATGAATGCCTAATCGATTACCATCTACCCATGATTGTTTTTTAAGCCACTCTACTCCGGTAAGTTGATCTTCCATTTCCATTTCACCACAATTACGATGTATGGCACTTTCAAATGCAAAACCTCTATCCGCACTTCCTCTTCCATCTATACTAAACACGACATAGCCTTTTTGCGCCATGTATTGAAACCATAGATTTGCTCCACCCAACCATTTATTGGTAATTAACTGTAAATGAGGGCCATTATACAAATAAACTACCACAGGATATTTTTTGGTAGCGTCAAAATCTATTGGTTTAAAAACACGATAGTATAAGTATTCCCCGCTATTGCCCTTTAGTGTACCAATATCCATAGCCCCAAGTTTATAGTCTTTTAATGGATTTTCTGCCGTATGTATGACTTCCTTTAAGTTTCCTGAGCCATCCAGTAAACGTATCTGTTTAGGCACCGTAGTCGATGAAAAATCATCTATAAATAACGAACAATCTGAATTGGCAGTTATGGTGTGAACACCCGGAGTTTGAGTAAGATTATCCATTTTACCGTTTTTCAGATTTACAGCATATAAGTGTCTCTCGAGGGGGGAATCTTTTGTACCCACAATGTAGAGCTTTTTAGCATCTGAAGACATACCAATATACTCCGTAACAATCCATTCTCCTTTGGTAAGCTGCTTAATCAACTTACCCTCTATATCATATAAATACAGATGATTGTATCCGTCGCGCTCGCTCCACCAAATAAATTTAGAAGGATCATTGGGTGAGAATATTGCTGCATGTTCAGGCTCTACATATCGTTCATTAG
>CAMDBP010000081.1 GCA_945889315.1 Chitinophaga pinensis | reverse complement strand
TCGTTGGAGTTGAGGCAACTGGAGCAAATTCAATAAACGCAAGCACTATGGAGCATCTCAATCTAAGTGTATGGACACCTGACGCAACTATATTTAGAGTAAAATTAGTTGACTTTGGTGCTGATAATGGCTATGGTGGCGGAGATGATAAAGAACACGAACTTGTATTTGAAGCTCCTGCTCAAAACAATTGGATTAATTATCACTTGGCTTTAGCAGATTTCACGAATCTTACAACGAAATCAAATATATCTCAAATCATTTTTTCAGCTACTCCTACAGGAAGCGCTACTGTTTTTATAGATAACGTTTTCTTTAGCAAAGAAGCGGTAATTCAAACCCCTACCGTTGCAGCAGCAGATCCTGCAGATTTACAAGCTAATGTAATCTCATTATTTAGTAACGTATATACAGACGTAACCGTAGACACTTGGAGAACATCTTGGTCTTCAGCAGACTTAGAAGAAATTCAAGTTGCAGGAAATGATGTAAAAAAATACGGCAAACTTGACTTTGTTGGAATCGAAACTGTTGGTGCTAATTCTATAGACGCTAGCGGTATGACTCACTTTACATTTGATGCTTGGACTCCAGATGCTACCACTTACAGAATTAAGTTAGTAGATTTTGGTGCGGACAATGCATACGGTGGCGGAGATGACAAAGAGCATGAAATTGCCTTTGAAAATCAAGCAACTGCTACTTGGAACAATCATAAAATTGCTCTTAGTGACTTCACTGCTCTAACCTCAACATCACATATTTCTCAGCTAATTTTCTCTGCTATTCCAGTAGGCACTGCGACACTTTATGTAGACAATGTTTATTTCAGCAAACCAGATAATGGAAGCGTTAAAGAAATAGCTTTTAGCAGCTTTGAGGTTTATCCAAATCCTGCTGCTGAATTTGTAAAACTTGAGGCTGTTGCCAATTTAGGAGTAATAACAAGCTACACTATACAAGGTATTAATGGCCAAACTATTGCTTCTAAAGTACTTAATACTTCAGTTGTTTCAGAAGTGATTAATACTTCTAGCCTTGAAGCAGGTATATACTTCTTACAAGTAGCTACTGAGCAAGGAACATACACGCATAAATTAATTATTCAATAATCACTTTTATTTAAATTTTACCAAAAGGGGTTACAGTTAACTGAAACCCCTTTTTTTGTTAAAAAACATACCATGAAAAAAAACATACTTACTCTAGCCGCTTTATTCGGTTTCACTGCCATTTATGCACAGAAGGTTCCTATTACATTTGAACCTAACGAAAACGGTGCTGATTGGACTTGGACGGTCTTTGAAAACAATGACAATCCTCCATTAGAAATTGTAGAAAACCCATCCAAAACAGGTATTAATACGAGTAATACAGTAGCCAAATTAACCGCACGAGTTTCTGGTGCGCCATGGGTTGGATGTGAATCAAAACACGGAAGTGATATAGGTACATTTCAATTAACAGCTGCAACATCTACCATCACCATAATGGTATATAAAACCGTAATTAGTGACGTAGGAATAAAATTAGTAACGAGCAGCAACGCTGCTCTTCCTGAAGTTAAGGTAGCCAATACCAAAATTAATGAATGGGAAGAATTGAGCTTTAATTTCTCAGGGCAAATGACAATGGTTTATGACCAAATTGTCATTTTCCCAGACTTTAGAAGTAGAGGAGAAGAAACTATTTCGTATTTTGATAATGTAACTATGGGTAACAAAACCATTGGTATACGTGAGCAAAAAATGATCAATGCTCAAATTTTTCCAAATCCAGCACACGACTATATTCAGATAACACTAAACACACCGTCACAAGAAACAACAGAAGTAACTATAATCAATGCGCTTGGTAAAGTAGTAAAAACTATATATATGAATCCAATGAATAGTAACAAACAAATTAGCACTAGTGATCTAACAAGAGGTGTCTACTTTGTAAAAATAACGAATGCCCATAGTACACTAAATGAGCAAGTTATTTTACATTAATTAAAATATAAAGCGGGCGAGTATATTTGCCTACTATGCTTACTAAGACTTACGGCAGTGCCGTATATGGAATCTCTGCCCAACTCATTACTGTAGAAGTAGATGTGGGTCAAGGCGCAAAAACACAAATCATCGGACTGCCCGATAACGCAGTAAAAGAAAGTCAACCCAGGGTAAATGCCGCAATGAAAAATTGCGGTTTCACCTATCCACGTAAAGGCGTAGTGATAAATATGGCACCTGCAGATATTCGCAAAGAAGGATCTGCGTATGACCTTACAATTGCCATTGGTGTAATGGCTTCTGGCGAATTAATAACCACAGACATGCTAGAAGAAACTATCATCATGGGCGAATTAAGTCTAGATGGAAGTATTTTGCCCATAAAAGGGGCTCTTCCTATTGCTATTCAAGCACATAAAGATGGTTATAAAAAACTAATCGTTCCGAAAGAAAATGCCCGAGAAGCCGCTATCGTTAAAGATCTTGAAGTATATGGAATGGAGACCCTTAATGATGTTGTGGACTTATTAGAAGGCACCAAAGAATTCGAACGCACTATTGTAAATCCAAGAGATGATTTTGCAGAGGGATTAACCAAACTCGTTTTTGATTTTAGCGATGTTAAAGGCCAAGAAAACATAAAGCGGGCCATGGAAATAGCTGCCGCAGGAGGTCACAATATTATACTTATAGGTCCTCCAGGAGCAGGTAAAACAATGTTGGCTAAAAGACTAAACACCATTCTTCCACCTATGAATCTGCATGAAGCCCTTGAAACCACCAAGATACACTCTGTAGCTGGCAGGTTAGGAAATAATGCAACACTTATGGCCCAACGGCCGTTTCGAAGTCCGCACCATACTATAAGCGACGTAGCTTTAGTAGGCGGCGGTAATCATCCACAACCTGGCGAGATAAGCTTGGCACACAACGGTGTTCTTTTTTTAGACGAGTTGCCTGAATTTAAACGAACCGTATTAGAAGTTCTTCGACAGCCGTTAGAAGATAGAAGAGTAACCATATCAAGGGCTAAATTTTCGGTTGACTATCCGTGTTCTATGATGCTAGTAGCGAGTATGAACCCGTGCCCGTGTGGCTATTTTAACCACCCTGAAAAAGACTGCGTGTGCGCACCAGGCCTAGTCCAAAAATACCTGAGTAAGATAAGCGGACCACTACTAGACCGGATAGACATCCATATAGAAGTAACACCAGTTAAGTTTGATGAACTAAGCCAACAAAATGGTAACGAAGAAAAAAGCGACATCATACGTCAACGCGTAATTACCGCACGCGAATTACAACACAAACGCTTTGAAGAGTTGCCGTTATATAGCAATGCACAAATGGAGAGCAATCTAATAAGGCAGTTTTGTGAGATCGATAATAAAGGATCGCTGCTACTTAAAAATGCTATGAATAAACTCAACCTTTCTGCACGAGCATACGATAGAATTCTTAAAGTAAGCCGAACTATAGCAGACCTTGCAGGCAGTGAAACTATAGAAATGGAACACCTCGCCGAAGCTATTCATTACAGAAGTCTAGACAGAGAAAATTGGGGCGCGTAAAGGACATTAAGTGTCCTTTTATATGCGCATAAATTGATGTGCTTATAAATACGTTACGACCGCTACCTTTGCACCAATGCATTTAATCACATCTCACATCTGTATGGTGAAAGACATAGGGGTTCACGGTAATCTTTTTGGCGGTATTATGATGGCATGGATAGACGAGGCCGCCAGCGCTATGGCAGTTAGCGTATGTCATACTCCTAATATGGTTACTGTAAAAGTAGACGAACTGGTATTTAAAAAGAAAGTAAAGGAGGGTTTTGTAATACGAATATACGGAGACGTAGAACGTATGGGAAACACTTCTGTCACGTTTAAAATAGAAGCGCGTAAAGTGAGTGTGTACACTGGAGAAGAAGACGTCGTAGTGACTACTAACACCACTTTTGTACGTATAGACGAGGAAGGAAAACCAACACCTATTCCTACCATTGTAAAAGATCGATACAAGAAACTATAGTAGACATCCTTTTTATTACTAAATGTTGAGCACTTTAAAAAGCAAAATGTTTGTATGCAAAAACACCTCATTAGATACCTGGTAAAAATGGCAGTGACCCAACCAATGTTTGACCCATGCCTCCCGTCAAATTAAAACTTTACAACTAGTTTGGCACGTTATTAGCTATTCGTTAAACGTAAAAGGTTAGTTAGTTTTTTTCATAAACGTAAGTAGTTTTTAAAGGAGTCGAAAGGCTCCTTTTTTTTCTAAAATATTTGAATTGGTATCTTCCAACAGGTTTTATTGCGTTAGTATAATTTTATTTATAGATCCACTAATTTCCGCTTCTAAACCGGTTATCTACGTTTATCAAATCTCCACTTAAAATCCAAGCTTATAAGTGTTACTTTTACGGAATGATGGATAAATTACTATTCTGTCGTTTAGCATTTATGCTATTGTTAGCCACACTTGCTACTGCTAACTTATATGCTGGCGGCGATGATGAGAAAGATAAGAAAGGGAAACCAATTAAAAACCAGTCTACAGAGGTGGATAGCATCCAATTTATAAATGATAATATAGACTTACAAGAACAAGACGACACCTTAGTTTTTGAAGATTGGGATAGCTCAGACGGCGATGACGGAGGGAGCTCAATTTATGTTGACTTAGGCAATAGGCCTGAGAAATTATCTGGCAATTCTAATGAAGCCCTCAAAGAAAACAAATGCTCAAGTCTTACTGACCGATTTACTTCTTTAAAAAATGAACACCTTGTAGATTTTACGCTGTACCCAAATCCAACCGTAAACGAATTACACCTAACGACCACAAAAACTCCAAATTCATTAATTATTACAGACCTCACCGGAAAACAGCATATACTTCCTTACTACAGCGACGTAATTAATGTTTCGCATTTATCCCAAGGCACGTATTATATACAATTTGTATACCCAGACTACCTAGAATCACGCATGTTTATTAAAAAATAAACATTTTTGTTTAACCTTTTAAGCCATTAAAATCATGTTACGCGCAGTAATTATAGACGACGAACGAAAAAGTAGAGAGAACTTAGAACTATTGTTACAATCCTTTGTAGAAAATGTAGAAATAGTGG
>CAMDBP010000080.1 GCA_945889315.1 Chitinophaga pinensis | reverse complement strand
CATTGACCAAATAAAGCATTTCAATATTGGCAATTATACCCAATTTTTCACGAAGATTGCTTAAATTATAAAAGAAGTTACTCAGTTTACCATCAATGATTACGGGTACAATTGGCACATTGTGTTTTCTAGCCCTGGTGACGAACGTTTTTTTCCATTCCAAATCCTCAATAACGCCGTTTTTACGGCGACTCACCAAACCCGCAGGGAATATTACCACCGACTCATCATTTGCCAAAACTGAGTCTACGTTCTTGAGTGAAGGAACAGCCGTAGCACCCATCTTATTAACCCCTACAAAAATATCTTGCATAGGCTTTAGATTAAGTAAAATGTCATTGGCTATAAATTTTATATCACTTCTGTAATGGCTAAATTGATCAATAAATGCAAGCGCATCCATTCCACCCAAAGGATGATTACTTGCAAATGTTACCCCACCTGTTTTAGGTGCATTTTCAATCCCTTCTATAATGGCTGTGATATTAAATTCTTTAATCACATTTCGGCAAAATTGCACGCCATTAACACCCTCATTGTCTTGTATTATGCGGTTTACTTCATCTTGCCACAGAATTTTTTTAAGATAATTAAGTATAAACTTAGGAAGTCTTTTCAGTAATTTCGGATTCTTGTCCGCTATTATCTTCTCTATATCTATAAACTTTTTTGTCATAAAGTTTGCGAAAATAGCCCATTACTTGACTTTAAAAATAAAAGCCAAGCATCGACGTTTGTTTTTTTTAAACTATATCCTTATTTTTTGTGTTTTTACGAGTAACTCTAGTCAATCTTAACATAATACAAACCCGCAATTCCCGCACACCTTTATATCATTTTATTTTGCATCCGTCCAACTAAATACGTTAATAGGACTACTTGTCCCTTTACGTTTACTTCAACTCCTTTTTAATTAAAAAAACAGCGATATAAAAAGACTTATTTCTCTCACAGCGTTAAGGATTATCTAGAAGTACTATATTCGGCACACTGAAATGAAAGAAGCTATTTTCTTGGTATTAGCAGCTAGCATCTTTTGGCTGGCAGCGTGCACTCCAAATACTAATCTCACATACACGCAAGATATTGCGCCTATAATCTATCAAAATTGCACACCTTGTCACAGAAGCGGCGGTGCAGCGCCATTTTCACTTACGGAATATCAGCAGGTCTACAGAAAGAAAAAAACCATCTTAGCAGTTACTCAAAGTGGACTGATGCCGCCTTGGCCAGCTGACCGCAACTACAGTCACTTTTTAGGAGAACGGTTCTTAAGCGACTCAGATAAAGATAAACTGAAAAGATGGATAGAAGGAGGTGCACCAGAAGGCAACTTATCCCTTTTGCCCAATTTACCTCCATACCCAGAATTTAGTTTAATTGGGAAGCCTGACACTACTCTGTGGTTTGACAGTATTTTAATAAAAGGAGATAGTAAAGATAAATTTTATATCGCAACACTGCCCATAGAATTATCCGAAAATAGGTTTGTGCGGGCAATGGAATTTTTACCCAATCAAAATAACTTGGTACATCACATGAACGGTCGGTTACTCAATTATGATGAAGGTAAAAAGGCTAACATCAAAAGCGGTAAAAGGCTGTTGAATCTAGAAACCAATGAAGACGATTATTTACAACAATTTAATGCTTTAGATCTAGCCAATGATGATGGCAGCAGACCCTCCCAAATTAACTCCGCCACCAATTATCTCCCTGGGGTGCAAGCACAGTTGTATCCTGAAGGAATAGGCGGATTTACCATGCAAAAAAAATCTATACTTTTAGCTGACGATATACATTTCGGCCCTATACCTCAAGATAAATGGGACCGCAGCAGGGTTAATATTTTCTTCAGTAAAACACCTCCTACACGCCCAATCAATGAAGTTATGATGGGAACTAATGGTGTAACTAAAATTATTCCCCCTTTGGTTATACCTGCAAATGACATTACAACACATACTACTTTCTTGAAAATCCCCCAAGATATTAGTATTCTTACCATCAATCCTCATATGCATTTATTAGGTAAGAGCTTTAAGGCGTATGCACTTACCCAAAATCAAGATACAATCCGACTAATAAGCATACCCAAGTGGGACTTTAGGTGGCAATACTTTTATACCTTTCCAAAAATGCTTAAAATCCCAGCACAAAGTGTGATCTATGTAGAAGCAACTTTTGATAACACCAATCATAATTACAATAATCCCCATAATCCTCCAAAAGAAATACGAGAGCGACTTGACAATGGAGGAGCAGGTATGCGCACTACGGATGAGATGCTTCAATTTATAATCACTTGGCTCCCCTACCAAGTAGGCGATGAAAAAGTAAGTTTGGCACCTAACTAAATCTATGTTGCTAAACTCTCTTATCCATAATTAAAAGGTTGAGGCATAACAACTAAATCATAAGTCGGCCATAAACAGCTAGAAGTGTCGCAACTCATCTTACTGATAAAATGTATCGGTGACGTCTAAAATTATGATTACGCTCCTTGGTATGTATGCAATCGCTTTACAATAAACCTTTGAGTAAGGTTTTCATACTAACTTCTTGACTAATGATGTGCTCTAGTTCGGCGATTGCTACCCGGCGTTGTTCCATACTGTCTCTAAATCTCAGTGTTACCGAATTATCCGTCAAACTATCATGATCTACCGTAATGCAAATAGGCGTACCAATGGCATCTTGTCTTCTATATCGTTTGCCAATTGCGTCTTTTTCTTCATAAAAGCAATTAAACTCTAAGCTTAAATCTTTCATTATTTTTTTAGCAATTTCGGGTAAGCCATCTTTTTTCGTTAACGGTAAAATGGCACATTGATAAGGTGCTAAAGCTGCCGGTAATTTTAATAACGTTCTGCTATTCCCCTCTCCTAAATCTTCTTCTTGCAATGAGTTACTCATAAGCACCAAGAACATTCTATCTAAGCCTATACTAGTTTCTACCACATACGGAACATAACTCTCATTTGTCTCATTGTCAAAGTATTGGAGTTTTTTACCGGTAAATTCTTCGTGTTGCTTTAAATCAAAATCAGTACGAGAATGGATACCTTCTACCTCTTTAAATCCAAATGGGAAATCATATTCAATATCCACCGCTGCATTAGCATAGTGCGCCAATTTTACATGGTCGTGATATCTGTATTTACCGGCATCCGTACCTAAATTCTTGTGCCACTTTAGTCTGTGTTCTTTCCAATACGCATACCATTCCATTTCAGTACCAGGACGCACAAAAAATTGCATTTCCATTTGCTCAAATTCTTTCATACGCATGATAAATTGGCGAGCAACTATCTCATTTCTAAACGCTTTTCCAGTTTGTGCTATTCCAAACGGGATTTTCATTCTGCCTGTTTTTTGCACGTTTAGGTAGTTAACAAAAATCCCTTGAGCCGTTTCGGGTCTCAAGTAAATTTGACTTTCGCCATCTGTTGCACTCATTTGTGTGCTGTACATCAGATTAAACTGACGAACATCTGTCCAATTTTTACTGCCACTCACTGGGCAAGCTATCCCTAATTCAAGAATTAGGTCTCTAACTTTATCCAGCTCACCGCTTTCCAATCCTTCCTTTAATTTGACGTCAATTTCTGCAATGGTTGCATTATTACGTGCTATATTAGGATTAGTGGCTACAAACTGTGCCTCATCAAAAGTATCACCAAATCGCGCTTTGGCTTTGTCTATTTCTTTTTGATTTTTAACCCTGTATTTTTCTTGATATTCTTCTATCAAAACATCTGCTCGATAACGTTTTTTCGAGTCTTTATTATCAATCATGGGATCACTAAAACCATCTACATGACCACTGGCTTTCCATACCTTAGGAGCCATAAATATGGAGGCATCTATTCCTACTATATTTTCGTGCAATTGCACCATGCTCTTCCACCAGTACTCACGTATATTTTTCTTTAGCTCTACACCATTTTGACCATAGTCATAAACAGCTGCTAGGCCATCGTATATTTCACTACTTGGGAAAACAAAACCGTACTCTTTACAGTGGGAAATGACGTTTTTAAAATGCTCTTCGGACATATCTAATAAGTTATTGCAAAATTATCTATCAAAAATTGATAGCCTAACATAAATGCACTTTGATTCCGTAAATGTGCGTATCGAACACATTTTAACATCAATCTAATCATTTTTGGAGACGAGAAATAAGATTCAACGGTAACTCAGAATTGCAATCATCTACTTTTTAAGAATAAAAGTTTTCTTTTGCTAGGTTGAAATTAGTTAAAACAGATTTCTTAAAAAATGCGAGCATGCTATTTAGCGGTTCGTTTGTAGCGCAAGCCATTGCATTTGGAGCGATGATTTTTTTGGGCAGACTATACAGCCCTGTTCAATTTGGTGAGTTTGAAGTATTATTTAAACTAAGTGCCATTATCGTTGCTATTGCCGGCATGCGATATGAACTCGCCATTGTGGTAGAAGAAAACACGATGCACGCGCAAGAAGTTACACGGCTCACTTTATTCATAAACCTAGGAATAAGTATCAGCTTGTTGTTATGCATCGCGCTGTTTAAAAACCAAATCGCGGGTTTACTCAAACTGGATAACGTAGATCTGCTTTACACTGTTCCTTTTATAGTTTGGCTCAGCAGCAGCACGGAAACGATAACAGGATGGCATAACCGAAACAAGGAATACACTACTATTTCAACCAATCGCGTAGCGGTTTCCTCGAGCAGCGTTGTTTACAAACTAAGTCACCCCTATCTTTTTATGGCGGGATGCAATGGACTGCTTGCGGGACATATTCTGGGACAAGTTATTTCAATAATTCAAATCTCTCGAAATCTGCCTTTTAGGTTGTTTGAAACTACCCGTAAAAAACTGATTACCGTTTTCAAGAACTATAAATCCCTAGCCTTATTAAGCTCACCAGCTGCGCTCATCAACATACTGGCTACAAGTATGCCCACATTCTTAATTACCATTTACGATAGCACAGAAGCCACAGGACATTTTGCCAATGCCTACAAACTAACCTATTTGCCACTTGGGATGATCGCCGCCGCCTTAGGACAAGTTTTCTTTGAGCGCATATCACGAATAAAAAATAACCAGGAAGAGACTGCTCAAATGGCACACCAACTTTTTAACTTGATGTTTGCAATTGCTATCATTCCAATAGTTATACTGGTGGTATGGGGAGATAACATTGC
>CAMDBP010000079.1 GCA_945889315.1 Chitinophaga pinensis | reverse complement strand
CGTTAGCCTTCAATGCAGGCAATTCCACATTCATAGTTAACAATCCCGACTTTATTCTTCAAGACGAAAGTCAAGCAGAATTTAACCGTATCGTACATCTTCCTCAATTGGAAGAAGCATCCAAATCCATCCGAAATCGTGCAGAATCTCTATTTTCATTGAGTACAAGAGAAGTCTCGTTGGCGGAAATTATTGCAGGGCAAAAAAGAATGTCGAATCATCTCTAGATTTCATTGTGCCGCCACCTAAACCAGTCATGAGGTATGAATTGGATATAATTATATTCGCAGCTAATGTATAAACCTACCTTGTTCGTTATCACCGTAGGATCCGAGAATCATGCCAGTTCTCGTATCCGGATGGTTAATTATTTTGAACAACTAAAGGAAACATTCAATCTTACATGGATGCCACTCCGGGGTTACAGAGACTACCGATCAGAGGGGAAAGCATCTTTAACAAACAGCATAGATAAATACTGGAGATTATTAAAGACAGTCTTTTTTCTTTTAGGATTCAACTACGATTATGTGGTAGTTCAAAAAGAAATAGTATCAAGTTGGCTGTTAAAACATGTAAAAAGAAAAGGGTCTGTTTTGATTTTTGATATGGATGATGCCATTTATCTAGCACACGAAAATAACTTTTCAGACTACTTGAATTTATTTGATAAAATTATTGTTTCTACACCCTTTTTAGCGGAGAGATTTAAAGACATTGATACACCCATTCTAGTTATCCCTTCTTCTGTTTTCTTACCAAACCTGGCTGAAAATAGAAAACTGCTAAGTGACCAATGCATTCATATTTCTTGGATTGGATCGCCGTCTACCAGCAAATACCTTACTAAAGTACACGATGCTTTACTGGAATTATCTACAAGTTGCGAAGTGCAGATGCACATCATGGGGGCGACAATTCAACTAGACGGAGTTAATTGCATTTACCACGATTGGAGCATTGAGAATGAGCGCACCTTGCTTAGCTACACAGATGTGGGCATAATGCCACTGGACAATACCGAATGGGAAACCATGAAAGGAGGCTATAAATTATTGCTGTATATGTCTTACTGTATTCCGGTAATAGCAGACGCAGTAGGCACCAATACCTTAATCGTACAGCATGAGATTAACGGATACTTGGCCCACGAAACCTCACAATGGTTGGCTTACTTTAAAAGACTAATATCCCATAAAGCAGAGACAATTCAACTGGGAATAAATGGCAGAAAGACCGTTGAGACAACATACAGTTACGATGTAAATGCATCAAGATTAATACAATTTATAAAAAACTAAAGATATGACAAGTCCATGGACAAAAGAAGAGTTAATAAACGAAATAACTAAAAGGGATTTTGTGACCATTGACCTTGGTTGCGGTCCCAATCCGAATCCGAATATCATTGGAATAGACTCGTTGCCATTAGAGGGAGTTCATTATGTGACTGATTTAGAGAAAGGGTTACCCTTTTTAGAAGATAACTCAGTTGATAAAGTTACTTCTAGGCACTTTATGGAGCATATCGAAAATTTTGAACAACTGATTTCAGAAATTTACCGTGTGCTGAAAGTGGGAGGAGAAAACCATGTCATTGTTCCCTATTGGGTTAATCCACATTACTACTCCGACTATACGCATAAACGCTTTTTTGGGCTTTATACCTTTGATTACTTAAGCGATGGTAACAATGATAAACCGCTAAAAAGGAAAGTCCCCACGTTTTACAATAACATTAACTTCAATGTTTTTGAACGTACAATAGTATTCAGAGATGGAAATAATCAGGCATTAAATCTATGGAAAAAAAGAATTTTACAACCGCTATTTAATGCATCAACTGGCACACAAGAATTTTATGAATTTTATTTATCTTACTTCTTCCCTGCAAGTGAAATCATTTTTAAGATGAAAAAATAAGGTCATCCCGAAATCCTCTAAAACTAATGTAACCTATATAACAAAGTTATAGTGACTAAATATTAGTTTATCCTACCTTTGCAGTCCAATATTTAAGCCAATGCTGAACATTATTTTATTTGGCCCTCCAGGGGCAGGAAAAGGTACTCAAAGTGCTAAGCTAATAGAACAGTACCATTTGACTCACCTTTCTACTGGTGATGTTTTTAGATACAATATAAAAAATGAAACAGAACTTGGTATCTTAGCCAAAAGTTTTATTGACCAAGGTGAACTCGTTCCTGATGAGGTAACCAACAATATGGTAAATGACTTTATCAACCGAAATTGGAATGAAAACGGATTTATTTTTGATGGTTTCCCAAGAACCATAGCACAAGGCAATGCCTTAGCCACTATTCTTGCCAAAAAAGACTCTTCTATCACTGTTATGCTCGCACTAGAAGTTGAAGAAAACGAACTGGTAAAAAGACTGATAGAGCGTGGTAAAACCAGCGGAAGGATAGATGATCAAGATGAAGACACTATTCGCAATCGATTCAAAGTATATCAAAACGAGACTTCTCCACTTGCGGCTTTTTACAGTGAGCAAGGTAAATATGTAGGCGTACTCGGAATGGGTTCAGTAGAAGAAATATTTGATAGACTTACAAAGGCTATCAATTCCTTCGCTTAAGCCAAAAACCCAAACCTAAAAACACCTTAACCATGAGTAACCAAAACTTTATAGACTACGTAAAAATATGCGGCAAAAGTGGCAAAGGAGGCCCAGGAAGTCACAGTTACTTCAGAGATAACCTAAATGCTAAAGGTGGACCCGATGGCGGTGACGGCGGAGCAGGTGGATCCATTATACTACGCGGGAATGCTCAGTTTTGGACCTTACTCCACCTCAAGTTTAAACGACACATTTACTGTGAAGACGGTGCCCCAGGCAAGAAAAAACACCAAACCGGTAAAAGCGGCAAAAATCAAATTGTAGAAGTACCATTAGGTACTGTAGCAAAACATCCCGAAACATTTGAAGTACTGGGTGAAATTACCCAAGACGGTCAAGAAATAGTATTACTAAAAGGCGGTAAGGGTGGATTAGGTAATGCTAATTTTAAAAGCGCAACGAATCAAACTCCTAAATACGCCCAACCAGGTGAACCAGGTAAAGAAGAGTGGTTTATATTGGAACTAAAAGTACTGGCTGATGTAGGTTTAGTAGGATTCCCAAATGCAGGAAAATCAACATTGCTATCGGTAGTATCTGCAGCTAAACCAGAAATAGCAGATTACCCGTTTACAACACTCGTACCCAATTTAGGAATCGTACAATATCGTCAATACAAATCATTTGTAATGGCAGACATCCCAGGTATTATAGAAGGTGCCAGCGAAGGAAAAGGATTGGGAATACGATTCTTGCGCCATATTGAACGTAATGCAGCTCTTCTCTTTATGATACCTGCAGATAGTGAAGACATCACGAAAGAATACGGCATATTATTAAACGAACTTAATAGTTTTAATGAGGAACTAATGTTTAAGGACAGAGTGCTTGCGATAACTAAAAGTGATATGATAGATGATGAACTAGAGGGGGCGCTTAGAGCAGAGATAGACGTAGACTGTGAAGTTGTTTTCATATCATCTGTTTCTGGTAAAAATATCACCCAACTTAAAGATAAGCTTTGGGAAATGATGAATAAAGACAGCGTTAATTCAACTATTTAAGCGGGTTCGATTCAAAGATAGTGCTTCTTTTTAGTGCACTAAAATAATTCTTTAAGATCAAGTATAGATGAAATGGGTGTACACTTTTCATTTGAAAAAGCACTTGGGTCATCGGTAAGCCAGTATGCATGCCAACCACTTTGAATTGCTCCCTTAACATCTGCCTCTAAATTATCTCCTACATAATGACTTGTTTTTAAATCACTTCCAGCATTTTTCAACGCTGTTTCAAACACCAACGGATGCGGTTTTTGAGCTCCTACTTCCTCTGAAATAGTGAGCGTCTTAAAGTATTTTTCTAAGTCAGAACAACGAAGCTTTGTTCGCTGAGACTCCGCAAAACCATTGGTAATAAGATGCAAATCATACTTACCGACTAGGTAATCAAGCGCCTCTCTTGCACCTGGCAACAATGCCGTTTTGGTAGGACATATCGCTATATACTTAGCCTCTACACCTAGCGGAATTTCTTCCTCATCAACATCCATTTCTCTAAAGGTATCCCTAAATCTTCTCTCCCTGAGCTGTTCTTTGGTTACCCTATGTTGCCTATATAGCGCCCATAAATCATGATTGACACGTGTGTATATTCCTATAAAATCATCCACACTTTTACTTGAAATAAACTGTACTTTGTACAAATCATACAATTCTCTCAACGTTTCATTCGCGTTGGTATCAAAATCCCAAATAGTATGATCTAGGTCAAAGAAAAGGTTTTTAGGCATTCGGTTTATTAATTAAATACAGTGCGAAATAAAGGATTAAAACGAGGAATAAGGCGCTTCGGCAGATTTATTGAAATACATTCCAATTACGCATACTTTTAATCTAAGATTTCACCCTGAATGATAAGGCCCCTGCGTCCCCTAAACCAGGGCACGACGCATTCATTTGAACACAACTTGTCATCCACCACACCTATCCACAAAAATGGATTCTGAATATTCCCAGTAACAAAATCAAAAACCCTATTTATTATGTTGAAACCCATTAATAAGGGATAACTATATACACAAAAAGTACAACGTAATGCTAAATTTCACTTGCTACATTTCTATTATCTACATATTGTATTATTCATTGCTTAACTTTGACCGATGGATTTTAACGACCCGCTTGTATCACAACTTATCGATCTTGCTATTCTTGAAGATATAGGTGACGGAGACCACAGCAGTCTTGGTGCAATACCTGCAGGAACAGAAGGTAATGCTCGACTTTTGGTAAAAGACAATGGTATCATTTGCGGCATTTCTGTTGCACAATATATTATGAATCTTATAGATGAAGGTGTAAAATTTAATCAACTAATAGAAGAAGGCAGTGAAGTCAAACTAGGAGACGTAGTATTTACGGTACATGGTAGCGTGCATAGCATTTTGCAAGCTGAACGACTTATGCTCAACTTTATGCAACGGATGAGTGGAGTGGCAACCCTTACACACGATCTTGTACAACTGCTTGCAGGTACTAATGCTCGTCTACTCGATACCCGCAAAACAACTCCAGGACTTCGTACCTTCGAGAAATATGCAGTAACCGTTGGTGGTGGTGTAAATCACCGTTTTGCCTTATGGGACATGGTTATGCTTAAAGATAATCACAACGACTACGCTGGAGGTATTACCAATGGAGTAATGCGGACTAAAGAATATCTTACAGCTAATGATAAAAATCTTAAAATAGAAGTTGAAACTCGGAACTTAGAAGAAGTTAAGGAAGCTTTAAATAGTGGGTTGGTCGACAGAATTATGTTTGATAACTTTACTCCTGCACTAATGACAGAAGCAGTAAAATTAGTAAACGGTTTATGTGAAACAGAAGCTAGCGGTGGAATTACCCGCGAAACCATCCGCGGCTATGCAAAAACAGGAGTTGATTTTATTTCAGTAGGAGCGTTAACACATTCCGTAAAAAGTTTAGACCTAAGTTTAAAAGAGTACTAGTTAAAAGCACTCAGGTAAACTACCTTTATACATCAATCGACCACTTGTACTTCTAAATGTTCAAGCGGTTATTCTGTGTGTCATTCTTTCCCTCTCTTACGGGCAAAAAAAATCCCTACACTCGATTACGAGGTAGGGATTAATAG
>CAMDBP010000078.1 GCA_945889315.1 Chitinophaga pinensis | reverse complement strand
CCAAGTATTAATAGAAAATGGCTATACCAATGTGTATTGCCTTTACGAAACCGCAGTTCAAATCAACAAACTAAAAAGTAAAATAAGCTAAGCTATGTCAGCTAAAAAAAAGGTATTCATAGACGGTGAGATTACGCCAGATTTTATAGCAAGTGCCATTGCCAAGCATCAGACAAAAACAGAAATTGGTGCTCATACTATATTCTTAGGGCAGGTGAGAGCAGACGTAATTGAAGGACAAACTGTGAGTGCCATTGAGTTTTCATGTTACGAAGAAATGGCTGATCCTATTTTGTCTACCATTAGAGAAGAAACGTTTCAGAAATTTAATTTGAGTTGTATGCACATCTATCATAGCTTGGGCAAGGTAAATGCGGGTCAGATTTGTTTTTTTGTGTTTGTATCTACTGCACACCGTCCTCAGGTATATGATGCTACAGAGTATATTGTAGATAGAATAAAAAAAGAGGTGCCTATCTTTGGCAAGGAAATCTTTGAAACGGGAGATTACCAATGGAAGAAGAATAAATGATTGACATAACCCACAAATCAAACACGCTTCGTGTGGCTACAGCACAGGCTGTGGTAAAAGTAAGTACGCCAGATACTATTGCAGCTATTAGAAATAACACAGTACCTAAAGGTGATGTATTTGCAATGAGTAAAGCTGCCGGATTGCTTGGCGTTAAAAAAACACCAGAACTATTACCCGATTGTCATCCTATGCCCATTGAATATACCGGAATAGAATATAGTATAGATGGCTTGGAGATAACCATTATCGTTACGATAAAAACCATCTACAAAACAGGTGTAGAAGTGGAAGCAATGCACGGCGCTAGTATAGTCGCATTAAACTTGTATGACATGCTAAAACCGATAGATAAGGGCATTGAAATCCACCACATTAAACTCCTTGAAAAAAAAGGGGGTAAAAGCTCCTATCCTGCTGCCGATGTTTCTCATCTAAAGGCCGGTATTGTAGTTTGTTCTGACTCCATTTCTGCAGGTAACGGAAAGGATACTTCCGGTCAAATCATACAAAAACGGTTACTTAATTTCGGTTTGGCTCAAGCTGATGTGCAGATAATACCAGATGATTTTGAAAAGATACAACATACAGTTACTGCATTAGTGCAAACCTATAATGTGATAATACTAACGGGTGGCACTGGTTTATCTGCTCGTGATGTAACTCCGGAGGCTATTATACCTTTGTTGGACAAACGTCTTATTGGCGCTGAAGAGACGCTTCGTAGGTATGGTCAAGAACGAATGCCGTATGCTATGTTATCGCGCAGTGTGGTTGGAACTATTGGAAGGTGCTTAGTGTTAGCATTGCCAGGATCAGGCAGAGGTGTAGCCGAAAGTTTAGATGCTGTATTCCCAGCGCTATTTCACAGTTTTAAGGTGTTGGATGGAGAACGTCACTTATGACAAAAGTTAGTGCTACATTAACAGATAGCTTTGGGCGAGAGCATAATTATCTACGTATTTCAATTACCGAGAAATGTAACTTGAGGTGTACATATTGTATGCCCGAAAATGGCGTAGTACTATCTCCCCAATCTCAACTTATGACTGCTGAGGAGGTATTCCAAATTGCTGCTTTATTTGTTCAAAACGGAGTAGATAAAATAAGACTAACCGGAGGGGAACCATTGTTAAGAAAAGACTTTGCGGAGATTTTAACATCTATGGCTACCTTGCCCGTAAAACTATCTATTACCACCAATGCAATATTGGTAGACCGACACATTGAAACGTTCAAATCGTGTGGCTTAAAAGACATAAACGTAAGCCTCGACACACTCAATACCACAAAATTTGATGCCATAACCAAAAGAGATCAGTTTAGTAAAGCCATGAGCAATATAGAAATGCTCATACAGGAGGGTTTTAAGGTAAAACTAAATGTGGTTCTTATGAAAGGTTTTAATGACGATGAGATTATTGATTTCATAAATTACACACGTGACAAGCCGATTACTGTTCGCTTTATTGAGTTTATGCCTTTTGATGGAAACAATTGGGATAAGTCAAAATTGGTGACTTTTGATGAGGTATTAAGCGTTGTACATTTAAACTATGCCGAGGTGGGTGTTGAATCTATACCCAACGAGAAAAACTTCACAGCACGAAATTATAAGATTAAAAATTACAAAGGCAGTTTTGGTATCATTAGTACGGTAACTAACCCGTTTTGTGATGCGTGTAATCGCATTAGACTTACTGCTAATGGTAAACTAAAAAACTGCCTTTTCTCCACCGGAGAAACCCCTTTATTGAAAACGTTTAGAGAAGGGAAATCCATAGAAGGAATAATACAGCAAGCACTTCACCAAAAGAAAGCTGTGCGAGCAGGAATGACTGAATTAGAAGATTTTGAAAATTTGGACAACCACCATAATCGGAGTATGATTACCATCGGAGGGTGAAAATTTATTTTTGCAAGCCCAAATTCAATATATCAATCTCAAATCACAACAAAAAAGCGGAAATGTGAACCTAAATCCAACTATTCCGCTCTGTTACGGAAGCATTCGGGAATCGAACGTACGGCGGGGTAGTATTTTATAAACAACAATAAATCGCAAGTGAAACATTACCTGTTTAAATAAACCTAAAAACGCTAAAGAAAAATCATTCTCTTGTTGAAAGCAATGTGATCATCTTGATTTAAGAATCAATAATTTTGAACTAAAAACTTGACTTTCAGTAGTTAAAAATACGTTATAGAATCCATTTTTTAGCGTTTCGGGTAGTTCAATATTGTCTGCATAATTAATGTACTTGTCTATACATAGCTTACCAAAGTGATCGAAAATCCTTAATTGTGCGTTCACAATAGTGGTATTGCGTGGTACTTGAATCGTAAAATAGTTAGATGCAGGATTGGGATATATCAATGAATTATCAGGATTTATATACTCGGATAATCTGACATTCTGACCATACACATTTTCACAATTGTCGATAGTGGATATTGGATTTATTCCGCAGCCAGTAAAGGAGAAATTTTGACTTAGTGTTACATAATGCTGTATAGCTGTTTTTTCAGCCGTGGTAATAGTATCTCTCTGACTCCAATTATCGGAGGGTAAAAAGTTCACAGTAGGATACATACTTTGACCCTCTTCATTTACATGTCCTAAGCCAAGACTATGTCCCATTTCGTGATATAAGACATATCTAAATTTCGTAGTACCTACAGGAGCTTTTCCTACACCATAATACCATTTTTGATCGGTATCAAACTGAAGTAGTTGCGTTTCATTAAAATAGAATGTTTCTGCACCTAATATACAAGACGACCATAACTTAGCATTGTATCCAACGATGTTCAAGTTCTCATCAGGAGCAATAATATGTAAACCTTGGTCAAGGCTCAATGGAATAGTTTTCGTTAGAGGTTCAATTACATAGTTCACCCCTGTTTTACATCTAAACTCCTTAACTACATCGGCTATAGCTTGCTTTATTTCTGCATTGTTCCAATAGGTAGGATGCACGTACCATGTTATCCCACCCCTATTATTTTTATCAATAAGTAGATTGTACACTAATGGATTCACCTCTCGGTATGCTAGGTTGGCCATAACTTTTAGCATCTCAACAGAGAACACTTCGTTAGTTCCTTTTACCATCTTTATTCTATTTGAAAAAGCAACGGGCATCTCCATCTTTATTTCAGTATCACTCCACTTAACATATTTAAATGTGGCACTTTCAGCTGCATTCGTGTATTTTTCACCTTCTAAAAAAAAACTAATATAGCTACTACCCCTAATTGCCCCAAAGCCACTTCCTGAGATAGTGATTATATCACCTTTCCCTCCAACTATTTCTTTTGGTGTAAAGTTTTGAATTTGCTGTGCTATAGATGTATTTAAGTTTAAAAGTAGTCCAATTATAAATACTACAATTTTCTTTTTCATGATTCAAATATATACACATTTTCATTTTAGAATTTAGGGATTAAATTGGATGTTATTCAAAGTCACGTCAAAGCTTTCAGTTTTATGAGCGGATTTTTCGAAGTGAAATGTCCGTTTATGTAAAATTATCGAACCTGGAAGTTATAACATTATACATTAACAAATAGCATAGAAAGTCTTGCAATTACTGCATTAAGTCTAAATTTAGGCCAACAAAAAAGCGGAATAGTGAATCAAAATTCATCTATTCCGCTCTGGTAGCGAGGAGCAGAATCGAAGTATGATTTTACACCCCATGATAACACTTGGTTTTGTAGCTAAACCCCCTATTTTATTGACTTCTTATCCATATTTTGTTTCTCTTGTTTTACCTTATTTTCCCTTGTTAATAAAAGATTTGTAACCTATATGTAACCTGTTTTTTAATGCTTATCTTCCACGTAAATACCAATAAATCCAAGCGATGGCAGTAAAATTAAGAAAGAGAAAAAACAAAAAAGGCATTCGATTTTATCTAGATATTTACAAAGGAGTCAATGATAGAACATCACAATTCCTAGATATATGGTTACTCCCAACAGACACCGTTCAAGATAAAAATGAGAAACAAGAGATGGCTCGCCAAATCAGGAATAGAGTTGAACAAGATTTAGAAAGTCAAAAATACAGAGACATTCTTCCTAAATTCAGACGAGAGACTAATTTTCTAAATTTCGCCCAACATTACATCGAGAACTATAAAAACAGAGATAAACGAAGTGTTACAGCAGCTATTAGTCACTTTAAAATCTTCTTAAACTCATGTAACAAGAGTACAATAGCAATGTCAGAGTTCACCGAGGAAGTGGCTTTTGGTTTTATAGAATATCTAAAGCGAGATAGCGGACTTTCAGCAAGTACCCCAGCTGGCTATTTAGAGAAGTTAACACGTATCATTAAATCAGCAATGAGGTCGAAGTTCATGCTTCATAATCCATTTGAATATCTTAGTAAGAAAGGACTTAATAAAGATGGTATACCAAAGAATGCTTTGAATAACATGGAGCTTGAAATGTTATTTAAGACCATCTGCTCTAACCAGCATATTCGGAGAGCATTTATCATAGCATGTTATACTGGCATGGGAGAAGCAGAAATAAAAGAATTAAAATGGGATAACATTGACTTTAAAAGAGAAACTATAACTTATAAACGTTTAAAGACAGGCATAACTGCCAAAAACTATCTTCACCCTATGATTAAACAGCAGCTATTCGGGTTAAATAAGGAGACTGAATATGTCTTTGAAGGATTACTTCCAACTACCAATGGTATTAACTCAGTGCTTGCAACTTGGGTCAAGCATGCTGGAATATCTAAACACTTAACATTCTATTGTGGCAGACATACTTTCGGAACATCTGTGTGTCGTATTAGCGGCAATCAAAAGGTTGTAGCAGAGGCAATGGGACACAAGTCTACTCGCTTTACAGATAGGTATACTAAATTAGTCGAAGAAGAGCATATCAAAGCTGTATCCAACCTCCCTCATTTTGAGATAAAAATAGGTTTAAATGCTTAAAACCACCTATTTAAAAGGGTTTACAGCATTGACATGTTGTTTAAAAGGTAAGCTGACTCGGTAATTAGCTCTTGTACTATTAGCCATATCTTAGTGGCATGATAGATGACCTAATTAGCATTACCGAACTCTGTAAAATCCTAGGCTTTAAGAAGAGCTACGTATATAAGCTAATACACACCGGAAAGCTTAATTACTATAAACCATTTGGCAAAAAGGTGTTTTTCAAAAGGTCTGAACTAGAAGAAATATTTCATAGCTCTAAAGTCTCAGCCCTATCATTCAGCGACAGTATAAAAAGCG
>CAMDBP010000077.1 GCA_945889315.1 Chitinophaga pinensis | reverse complement strand
ATAGCTGAAGTAGGTACGTTTTATTATACACAGGAATCTAAACTCGTATTTGTTCCGCATTATCTTGTTAATTTTAGTCGCGAATCCTTTGGATTACCTAAATTACGTCTACAAGAATTAAGTGCAGAGCCTAAACCCGTTTTACCTGTGCATGTACAAAAACCGCTACGCTCGGAAGATGCAAACACTATTGCGGTGAGTGCAATGGACGTTATCGAGGATGTGCAACCTACCAAGCCTGTTGCTTCTACCACTAGACGATTAGACCGTCAACGCGTTTCCGAAGCCAAAAAACGCGCTAAACAAACACCCGCGCGCAGTGCTAAAAAAATATCCAGTCTAACGATTATCAATAGTCTTGGATCTTTATTCTTGATTGGCATTATAGCAGCCTTATTCAATTTTGAAATGAATCTTGCTTCTACCGCTGAACTTGACAGTCAGGTAGCATCCCTATTGGAAACTCCGTATTTATCGCTTGATGCTGTTAAAGCAACGCCGGTTAAAGCCGATGAAGTGATTCCAACGGCTAGCCTACCGCTCGAAAATACTACCGTATTCGGTATCTATGCACACGTAGAAAATGTTCAAATCGCAGAACAATTAAAAAGCGAGTTAGATGATATGTATGGAGATGTGACGTTTGAAACCAATGAAGATGGATCTTCCAATGTCTTTGTGATTTCTTTTAGCAATGAAGAATTGGCTAGAGAATATCAAGCGCTCCTGCAAAATAAAATGAACCATAAACTAGTTATAGAACAAAAATAAAATGAGCATACTATTACAAATAGTGCAAGGTGGAGCTGCAGTTGCAGAGACCGTAGCTGAGACGACTACTGAAGGCGGAGGAATGGACATATTTAGTTTAATATGGAAAGGTGGAATCGTGATGATACCTATTGGTATTTTAGGCGTGATAGCCGTTTACCTCACTATTGAGCGTTACCTGACCATCAAAAAAGCAAGTGTGCTTGATTCTCAATTTATGGGAAATATAAAATCGATGGTAACCGAAGGTGACGTTAGAGGCGCTCAACGATTATGCGTAGCAAATGGAACTCCTATTGGTCTAATGATCGACAAAGGTCTTTCTAGAATAGGTAAGCCGTTAAAAGACATTAGTGTAGCCGTAGAAAATGTCGGTAAACTAGAAGTGTATAAATTAGAAAAAGGAATGGCACTTTTGGCTACGATCTCTGGAGCCGCTCCAATGCTTGGTTTCTTGGGTACGGTAACGGGTATGATTCGTACCTTTAACCAAATGCAAGATGCCGGTCAACAAATTACTGCTGATTTACTAAGCGGTGGTATTGGTGAAGCCATGATGACCACGGTTGCTGGACTTGTAGTCGGTATTTTTGCGTATATCGCTTACAACTTACTAAGCAGTTTTATTAATAAAGTAGTCTATATCATGGAAGCTACCACGGTAGAATTTCTAGATATTATGCATGAGCCAGGAAAATAATCATGGATTTAAGGAGAAATAGTAAAATCAATACCGATTTCAATGCGTCAAGTATGACGGACATTGTTTTCTTGTTATTGATTTTTTTCATCATCATAAGTTCAGTGGTAAAAGAACCAGCACTTAAACTCGTGTTGCCTAAAGGTGTAAATAAAGTAAATCCAATCAATAAAGTTATTGTGGTTTCTATAGATGAAAATTTGGTTTATGCGATTGATGATAAGAAAATAACCATCGATCAGCTGCCGGGTGAACTAGCTGCAGTATTGGCTAGTAATGTAGATGCAACGGTTAGTATACGCGGAGATAAGAATATACGTTACGATGACGTTATGAATGTAGTGATGATTGCAGACCAGGCAGGTGCCAAGGTGGTGCTCGCACTGGATAAAGTAGAGTAATACCCGAATTTACGTATGATAGATTTTAATAGAACAGAGGATAAACAAGCGATGGTAGGCACTACGGTGTTCTATATTCTGCTTATTTTATTGCTTTTCATGTTGAGTAAATCATGCACTAATGCTGAAGCTAAAGACGAAGAAGCGGGAGGAGTTGCCATTAGTTTGGGTCAACCAGATCAAGGTGGACCAGACAACAGTTCAGCACAAGAAGAAAATACACCTCCGCCAAGTGTTCCCGAGTATACGCCGCAAAGTCAACTCACTAGTGACGATGCAGAAGCTCCTGCGGTTCAAAAAACAAAACCGGCGCCTAAGGTAAAACCTAAAACTACTCCCACAGAGCAAACTACCAAAACAGAACCTACTAAAACAGCGGAACCTGCACCTACCAAAAGTGCGCCTAAGATTAATATTGGAAAAGATAAATCCGGTAAAGGGGCTGGAGACGATTCGCGAAGTGGAGGATACAAAGGTAGTCCCGACGGAACTCCCGATGGCGACCCCAATGGCAATGGAGGAAGAGGTAAACAAGGAACAGGAACGGGTAGCGGACCAACGAGCGGTCCTGTTGTGGGATTAATTGGTGGTTTTGATGCCAAAATCAATCCTCCATCAGGCGGTGTACAAGATAATGGTGTAGTGCGCTTATACGTATGTGTAAATGAAAACGGAACCGTTACTACCGTAAAACACGATCCGTTGCGTGGTGCCCCGGGTACTACCACCAATTCAGGATTAATCAACAAAGCTATAACCTCTATAAAGCAGTCTTCTTTTAAGAACGTAAGTGGTTCTGACGGAGGTTGTGGTCACTTTACGTATACCTTCAAAGTAAATTAGTAAACAGCTTGACCTACGAGCAAACCCTAGCCTATCTCTTTGCCAAATTACCTATGTATCAACGCATAGGAGCCGTTGCCTATAAAAAAGACCTAACCAATACGCTTGCGCTTTGCACTGCCTTGGGCAATCCTCAACACGCTTTTAAAGCAGTACATGTGGCCGGTACCAACGGGAAAGGATCGACATCGCACATCCTATCCTCTATTTATCAAAGTAATGGCTATAAAGTAGGATTGTACACGTCACCTCATTTGGTAGATTTTAGAGAACGCATCAAAATCAACGGAGAATTGTGCTCCCAAGAATTTGTAATCCAATTTACAGCAGCCATTGCTCCGCTCATCGAACAACTAAAACCTTCCTTTTTTGAAATAACCGTAGCCATGGCCTTCAGCTATTTTGCAGAACAAAAGGTGGATATTGCCATCATTGAAACAGGCTTAGGTGGACGACTAGACAGTACCAACGTCATTCTCCCGCTTGCAAGTGTTATAACCTCCATAGGCTATGATCATAAAGATATGTTGGGGGATACGCTCGAACTTATTGCCGGCGAAAAAGCAGGGATTATTAAACCAAACGTTCCGGTGGTCACGGGAAATATTTCGGAACGTCCGTTACAGGTAATTTTAGCGAAAGCGAAAGAACAGGAAGCAAAACACTATAGGTACCAAACACATTCGCTTGCTTCTGACCTAAAAGGAAAACATCAATCGTGGAATATCGGATGTGCGTTGCAAGTAGAAGCCATTTTACAGGATCAATTCCCTACCCAACCCGAAAAAACAGCGTATGCACTAGAACATGTGTGTAGCATTTCAAATTTTGAAGGAAGATGGCAAAAGTTGCATAATGTACCCTTGGTCATTTGCGACGTGGCACACAACGAAGAAGGAATAGGATTAATTGCGGATGAAATTCGAAATTTAGGTTTATATGTTTATTTTATACTGGGCTTTGTCTCGGATAAAGAGCTAAATCAAATCGTACCTTTACTCCCACCCGCGCAGTCTATATGCTTGGTAAAACCAAATGTAATGAGAGGTATGGAAACGGATGTTGCCGCCGAGGCATTTACATCTTTTGGTATTCCTACCAAACAGTATGCCTCGCTTTTAGACGCGGTAAACGAGAGTTTAGACCAAATTTCCGCTTCAGGTCATGCCGAATCTTCCCTCCTCTTCATTGGCGGAAGTAATTTTGTAGTGGCCGATTTATTACAACTTAAAGCTGAACATAAACTCCCTTGGACGTAATCGAGATCTATACCGACGGTAGCTCGCTTGGTAATCCTGGTCCAGGTGGTTATGGCATCGTGCTAAAGTATAAAGGGCAACGTAAAACAGCCAGCGAGGGTTTTGCCAAAACGACCAATAACCGCATGGAGCTTATGGCCGTTATCCAAGCACTGCATTTATTAAACGACGCCGCCAGTGACAAAGAAATACATATATACTCCGACTCCAAATACGTAATAGATGCCGTACAAAAAAAGTGGGTTTTTGGTTGGGAGAAAAAAGGATTTAAAGAGAAAGCTAACCCTGATCTTTGGCGTCAATTCTTAGCGATATACCCCAACTATACCATTCATTTTCATTGGGTGAAAGGCCACAGTGGTGTTCCCGAAAATGAAATCTGTGACCAATTGGCAAAAGCCGCCGCCGAAGGCAAAAACTTAAAAGCCGATGTGGGTTATGGCATGCGCACAGACGAAGCCCGTTTATTCTAAAATCAAACGCTTGTTAAAAGCAGAACGCGAAACTTAGGCTAGTTTACGACGTTTCATTTCGGTAATTATCAGCGAGAGTTCTCTCCCTGCTTGACCTTTTACACTGCTGTTTTCTTGTGCACGACGACTTAAGTAAGGCAAAACTTCTTTCACCGGGCCGTAAGGTAAGTACTTCGCTACATTATAGCCTGCGTGTGCCAAGTTAAAACTGATGTGATCACTCATGCCATAAAGCTGTGCAAACCAAAATCGATCATCCTTTTTATCCAACTGCGCATCTGCGATGAGTTGCGCAAGCAAATAGGAACTTGCTTCATTATGGGTACCCGCCATAATGCTCACCATATCTTTGTTTTCAAAACATAATGTGAGTGCCTCGTCGTAATCACGATCTGTATCTTCTTTAGATACGTGTATGGGACTCACATAGCCTTTTTCGGCAGCTCTCAAACGTTCTTTTTCCATATAAGCACCACGTACCAGTTTAAACCCTAGTTTGTACCCACCTGCGCGTGCAGCTGCGATTTGCCGTTGTATTTCGGCTATTCTTCCCGTGCGATACAGCTGAATGGTGTTGTACACAATCACCTGCCCTTGATTGAATTCGCGCATATGGGCAACCGCTAATTCATCAATGGCTTGCTGTATCCAGGTCTCTTCTGCATCTATTAAAATTTTTACGTTATGTTGTGCAGCCAAGGCGCAGAGTTGATTGACTCTAGTAGACAATTCGGCTAATTCCTCCGTTTGCTTTGCCGTTAAGCTGCCGCCTTCAGATGCCGCTCCTAAGGCATTAAATGAACCAATTCCCGTACATTTAAACACGGCAAATGGATATGCAGGTTGATGCGCTGCCTCCAAAATCACTTTTTTAAGCTCTTCAAATGCGGCTATATACGCCTGGTTGTCGGCCTCGCCCTCTACGCTGTAATCTAAGATGGCCCCTATCCCATTGGCATGTAATTCAATCGCAGATTTTGCACTTTCGGTTATCGTCTCTCCGCCACAAAACTGATGAAATATGGTCTTTTTGATCAATCCATTGATCGGCAAGCCTATAGATAATGCAAAATTGGCCAATTTAGGTCCATTGTTGACTAGCCACGGATAGGAAAAGGTTTGAAACAAGCGATATGCTTTTTGCAAGTCGAAGTTTGACTTATGCGCAAACGCACGTTGGGTATCGTCAAAAGATAGCTTCATTTAGTGACGGCAAATTTATACAGATTTATGGAGTAAATGGTTAGAAGTTTAGAAGGTTAAAAGTTTAAGAGTTTAGTGAGATACTAGAAACATCTTTAATAACGAAATAATTAATCAACATGGAATTTGAACAGTTTAAGAGTTTAGAAGTTTATTGAGATTACAGAAACCTCTTGAATAACGAAATGATTGATAAGCATGGAATTTGAACAGTTTAAGAGTTTAGAAGTTTAGGGAGATGCCAGAAACCTCTTAAATCACGAAATGATTGATAAACATACAATTTGAACAGTTTAGAAGTTTAGAAGTTTAGAAGTTTAAAAGTTTAT
>CAMDBP010000076.1 GCA_945889315.1 Chitinophaga pinensis | reverse complement strand
GTAGCCCAGTGGATACCACCAAAACCCTGTGCTTGTAGCAGATAACCTGATGAGGCCATTATTGTACCTAATGCGAAATGTGTCTTAGATTCTGACTTAGATTCAAATGAATATTTTGCTGCAAGAGCAATAGGACTTGCTATCCATGTTGCCATCACACCTAATGATAGGTTATCATTCACCGCAAAATGAACCTCAGGACCTTGAAGGCCAATCATCATGTAGTTTTCTTTCTTTTTTATAGGCAGCGCGTTGGTTGTAAAAAAGTATCTCGTGGTGTAGGGGCCTTCTATTCTGAAGTCTTCATATAGCCCATCAGACGATTGTGATAGTTTGCTTGCATCTATTCGCGTCATAGAAACAATATCTGACTTAATAATGAAAATTTTTCCGATACTTTTGGTAAGCAACAATACTTCACGTCCGTCATCACTAATTACTTCACCTACGTATTCTGCTCCGTCAGATTTCTTAATCACATAAAACTCTTTCTTAACAGTGTCTTGTACTTCAGAAGAAGTGTTTTGTGCCTGAATTTGGGAAACGCTTATACCGAGTATAAAAAGTACGAATAGAATTTTTGAATTGCTGTTCATTCTACAAATATAAAACAGTTTCAAAATAACCCTTGTTAATATGTGCAAATACCTTCAACTTTTTTAACTATGTGCTTTTGAATAGCCTTAAATGCACTTTTTTAGGATGTATGGGCTACTAACTAAATGACTAGAACAAAAGCAAAACACTCAGATAGGATGTATTATGCCAAGTTATAGCATAATCACACCCCTTGTCAATGGACCTTTTGCTTCGCTATAAATTTTGTATCCTTGCACCCGTATAAAAATGAGTTTAGAACTAGAAATAGAAAAACGCAAAACGTTTGGTATTATATCTCACCCGGATGCGGGCAAGACTACGCTTACTGAGAAATTATTACTTTTTGGAGGAGCTATACAAACAGCAGGCGCTGTAAAGAGTAATAAAATCAAAAAAACAGCCACGTCCGATTTTATGGAAATCGAAAAACAACGTGGTATTTCGGTGGCAACATCGGTAATGAGTTTTGAGTATAAAGGTAAGAAAATCAATATCTTGGATACGCCAGGACACAAGGATTTTGCAGAGGACACCTATCGAACACTTACTGCCGTAGATAGTGTAATTCTAGTGGTAGACGTAGCTAAAGGCGTGGAAGCTCAAACGCGAAAGCTTATGCAAGTGTGTCGTATGCGAAATACGCCGGTGATCATTTTTGTCAATAAAATGGATAGGGAAGGACAAGAACCTTTTGATATATTGGATGAGCTAGAACAAGAATTGCAAATAAGTACGAGACCACTCAGTTGGCCTATAAATATGGGTAGCAGATTTAAAGGAGTCTACTTGCTGCACAATAACTCATTGAATCTTTTTGAAGCAGATAAAACCAAAAAAGCGAGTGATTACATCAATATAGAGAGCCTAGAAGACCCACGATTAGAAACCTTAGTGGGCGCTGCTGATGCCAAGCAATTACGAGATGATGTAGAGCTTATTAATGGTATTTATGAGCCTTTCGACCGAGAAATGTACGAAGAAGGCTTGCTTGCGCCCGTTTTTTTTGGTTCAGCGCTTAACAACTTTGGGATTCAAGAGATGCTAGATACGTTTGTGGACATCGCCCCAAGTCCAAGACCAAGGCCAACTGACATGCGCGATATTGTGCCAACAGAAAAGAAAATGACTGGCTTTATTTTTAAAATACATGCCAACTTAGACCCAAATCATAGGGATAGAATCGCATTTCTGCGCGTTTGCTCTGGTACGTTTGAACGAAATACATTTTATGTGCACCCCAGAAGTGGTAAAAAGATGCGTTTTAGTAACCCTTACACTTTTTTGGCCGACAGTAAAGAAGTAACCGATTTAGCGTTTCCAGGAGACGTAGTGGGATTGTACGATACAGGTAACTTTAAAATAGGCGATGGATTAACGGAAGGTGAAAAACTTTCATTTAAAGGTATACCTAATTTTAGTCCTGAATTATTTAGGGAAGTAGTGAATTTGGATCCTATGAAGAGTAAGCAGCTCGAAAAAGGACTCAATCAACTTACCGATGAAGGTGTGGCACAGCTCTTTACACAACAACCAGGTAATCGAAAAATAATAGGCGTAGTAGGAGAGTTACAATTTGAGGTCATACAATATAGACTGGAGCACGAGTATAACGCAAAAGCACGTTTTGACGGGGTTAACTATCACAAAGCATGCTGGATGACAGGCAATCAAGCGAAGATTGCCGAATTTATAAAATACAAGCCACAAGATGTGGTGCTTGATAAGGATGAAAACTTGGTATTCTTGGCAAGTACTGCCTATATTTTACAGATGGCTAAATCCAATAATCCCGAAATTGAGTTTCACGAAACGAGTGAATTTAAGGTTTCCAGTAAGTTTTAACTGTATGGAATATGCTCGCAATGTTAAGTGTTTTAACGTTTAAAAACGCTTAACAAGCCCGTAAGTCTAGTGTTAAAGTTAATAACGAAGAGTTATAACTCAACATATTCTTCTATTAACATTAAACGAAAAAAGCTTCTTGTGGTTAGCAAGAAGCTTTTGGTGCACTCGAGAGGATTCGAACCCCTAACCCTCGGAGCCGAAATCCGATATTCTATCCAATTGAACTACGAATGCAATTAATTATTGATGCAAAAGTAAACCATTTAAGGTCAAATTTTATTTTTTACGGTCAAGTAATGATTGATTTACGTACTTTTTTACTTCCAATGTTTGCATCTTAAAAATTACGATATATTTTTACCGCATGTCAGAACAACATGCTTGGTTTAAAAGCTATCCTGCTTTTGTGCCTCAAACCGTAAATAATAACAAGTACGAATCTCTAGCCAAGGTTTTTGATGACGTTGTGTCTCGTTATGGAGACAAAATCGCGTTTCAAAACATGGATAAAACATTGACTTTTAATGAATTAAAAGCTAATGTAGATTCCTTTGCATGGTACTTACAAAACAAAACAAACCTAAAACCTGGGGATAGGGTAGCCATTCAAATGCCTAATTTACTCCAATTCCCTGTGGCGATGTTTGCCGTTATAAAGTGTGGTTTTGTGGTCGTAAATACGAATCCTTTATACACTCCTGCTGAGATGAAACATCAATATAAAGACAGCGGGGCAAAGGCCATAGTTATATTGGAAAACTTTGGGAGTAATTTTCAAGAGATTCAGGCGGAAACAGATATAGAGACTGTTATAGTAGCTCGCATAGGCGATATGCTTGGAGGTTTAAAGGGCGGAATTGTAAACTTGGTAGTTAAACATGTTAAGAAAATGGTTCCGGCCTATGATTTACCAAATGCTATTTCCTTTAAAAGTATCTTATCCGAAGGTGTAGGTAAAAAACCAACTCAAATCACTATAACGCATGATGATATTGCGTTCCTACAATACACAGGGGGTACCACTGGTGTGAGTAAAGGTGCCATTCTTACACACGGTAATATTTGTGCTCAGCTTTCACAAATAGATGGATGGTTAACAGGCCTATTTAAAGATGGTGAAGCCGTTGTTATAACTGCACTACCACTATATCACATATTTGCGCTTACAGCCAACTGTATTACGTTCTTTAACTATGGCGCTCGTAATGTTTTAATTACCAATCCACGTGATATGCCTGCATTTATCAAGGATCTGAAAAAGAATCCTTTCTCGCTTATTACCGGCGTAAATACGTTATTTAATGGCTTATTAAATCAACCTGATTTTAAGGACGTAGACTTTAGTAACCTTAAAGTATCACTCGGTGGTGGTATGGCCGTGCAAGATGCGGTAGCTCTTAAATGGCAAGAAGTAACTGGATCCCCACTTTTAGAAGCATATGGGCTGTCAGAAACTTCACCTGCAGCGACTATTAACCCAACAGATGGTAGCCACCGCATGGGTACTATAGGTTTACCGATACCTAATACAGAGTTGAAAATATTTGACGATGATAAAAAAGAAGTGCCTTTGGGTGAAAGAGGAGAAATCGGGATCAAAGGACCTCAAGTAATGGCTGGATACTGGAATAGACCTGACGCAACAGCTGATTGTATGCACGAAGGCTTCTTTTTAACCGGGGATATAGGGATTATGGATGAAGATGGATTCTTCCGTATAGTAGACCGAAAGAAAGAAATGGTTTGTGTATCGGGATTTAACGTATACCCAAGTGAAGTAGAAGCGGTAATTAGTAGCCATCCAAAAGTGTTGGAAGTGGGAGTAAGGAGCGAGCCAGATCCTAAGACCACTGAGTGTGTGATGGCATTTGTGGTTAAAAAAGACGATAGTCTTACAGAAGACGAGATACGTGATTTTTGTCGAGAGAAATTGACTAATTACAAAGTACCTAAGATTGTAGTTTTTCGCGATGAATTGCCAAAAAGTAATGTAGGCAAGATTTTGAGAAGAATGCTAAAGTAGAAATTACTTTAACAGCTTGTTTATACTCTCTTTTACCTCTTCAACGGTAATTTGGAATATGGTTGAGTTTTCAATGGTTTGTTGTTTATGACCTTTGGGTAAGAAGTAATGGTGTATTCTACTTTGCTCGTTTTTGGGATAAAAAACAGTCTTTACGCCTGGGCCAAATAAAGCAATATTTGGAGTGTTCATGGCTGCAGAAATGTGCAGAGGACCGCTTTCGTTTCCAATAAACAAGCTTGCTTTTTCGCACAAAGCAGCATATTCCAGTAAATTAAATTCCCCCACTACATTTATGTTTTGCCGACTTTCTACCTTTTCTAGACACTTAATATTGAGCTCATTATCCTCTGTGCCACCTACCAATATGCAAGACAATTGAAAAGTTTCATTGACATAGTTTATAAGGGCGGCAAATCGATCAATCGGCCACCTTCTGGCGGCATCACGTGCTCCTAAGTGCAGTATAATGTACTTATCTACAGCGTGTTTACGAAGATATTGCATAACCGTTTCACGGTTTTCTTTGGATACAATTATGGAGTTGGATGAAGCTACATTTGCCCCCGTAAGCGGAGCAATTACCTCGAGATTTGTATCAATCTCATTTTTTTGCCCACCGAAAAATTTATTTTTAAGTCGAATAGAGCCTCTGTCAAGTCGGTATTTTGGTTTTACGTTTAGTGCATAAGACAGCGTCTCTTCATTTCCCCTTAAATCTACAATCAAATCGAAATGATTATTTGTTACTTTTTCAAATGCAGTCACGCATTGCACGTAATCCAAATGCTCAAAAAAAACAGTATTAAAAGGCTTGCAAACTAAGGTTTGTTGTGCATGAGGATAACGCTCGTGAAGTGCATAAAACACGGGTAAAGCAGTAATCAAATCGCCTATTTCATCTAACTTAATGATGAGTATCGTTTTGAATTCGTGCTGTTTACTGCCAAGTAGGTTAATATACGTACTGGCCAACCATGATTTGAAATATAATACCTTCTCGCTCAACTTATTTTAATGCAATGATAGGGTATAAGACGGGCCTGCTAGGCGCTGCGTCAGACTCGAAATTGCTCACATTTAATTTTAGAAGGTACTCACCATCCTGAATATCATCTCTTATAAAAGCAAACTCTGTTATAGAAGCATCTATTCTAGGATTATGGGGATAATCCCAATATAAATGATGCGAGGCTAGCGCACCGTTATCCCATTCAGGATCTACAGATGGTAAGTCGATAATAAGATGATTAATTCCCATAGCTACTATTTTTCGTATATCCTCAGTACGTATAGCGGGAGCATTTTTCCCACTGTAATCTTCATTTAATTTTTGAATTGGATTAGGCAAAGTTCTGATAATGAGTGCATCTACATTTTTTAATGCGTCAATGTTTTGTGCATCAAAATTCAAGTATAATCCATCTTCAGCCACGGATAAAGACCATAGTATTGCCATATAAAATCGATCATGGATGCAATCGTTTACGAAATAGGTTTCATTGGCTATATGCCCCAGGCATTCGGTATGTGTGCTGTTACCGTGAGGCGTAAATGTTATGGTTTCTAAGTTACAAGGTCCACCTAGGGCTTTATTCCCAATTAAATCTCCTGCAACATAGTCTTTGTACACCGCTCCAGCTATGCCAAAACTGGATACGCTGTGGTCTCTATGCACGGAAATACTAATGTCTAAAGGTTTTGTTAGATCTGCGGTTAGGCTTCTATTGAAATGCGTAAATGTTAGAATCACTCGAGCAAAAATACTTTTTTACATGATTATTAAGTTCTCTTAACTAATTTCGAGCATTCAATTGAAACTAAATAATTACGAAATAAAGGGAGTTATAAAGGTAGCACTGCTATTTTTTGCATTTTTAATAGGCTTCTCGTC
>CAMDBP010000075.1 GCA_945889315.1 Chitinophaga pinensis | reverse complement strand
TGCAGCATCTTTTAAGAAGTCAATATCTCCAACCTTAATGTTCTCGATTTTTAGCCCTGTTCTGGTCTCTAAATCTTGTCTTAGAATGGCAGCGTTCTCAGGCTTAATGTTTTCTATTTTTTCATATTGAATGATTTTGATACTCACATTTCGCGTAAACCATAGGCGTTCAATAGTAAATAACGCGATTATCACCAATGAGTTGGCCGCAAGTATTTCTGCGTAACTCATTTTTTGGTTAGCTAAAGAGTTGACTACGGATACTCCAATTACTACAAAGAGGTACGTCATTTCCTTTATGGGCACAGCATCTGTACGGTACCGAATAATTCCAAAAATAGCAAAAAGTCCTAGCGCCATTCCAATGTCTAGTTCGTATTTTTTGAGCGTGAAGCATAAAAGGAATACAATAATTCCAATCATATAATAGGTGAAAAGATAGTCTTTGCGTTTCGTTGCTCCGTAGTAGAGCCATCGAATGATGAGTGTTAAAAAAGCAATATTCAACAAAAAGCGAAACATCATTTTATAAAAGTCGTCGTCGAATATTGGGATACTTAAAAATTCAGTCATTTAGGTCGTTATTTTATCTAAGGTTAAAAGTTTATGTTTAAAATAGTTTTGTTTCAGCTCGGGATATAAGAGCGCCATGCCTGTGCAATATTTACTAATAGCGTATGGCTGAATAGCCGCGTTTTTAAGAACGTTGTAAAGTGGTGAAGCGCGATTTAATTTTTCTTGTTTTAACTCAATTATTGCCAAGTTACTATGATAAATAGTTCCATTATAAGTCAAATTCAAGTCAAACGTTACGCGCTCTTTTTGAAGGATATTCACTAATGTGAAACGATTGAATCGGTTGGTTAGTGCATGACTTAATTCCCATTTATGTGCGGTGCACTGTTCAATAAAATCTAGTTTTTCAGCATCGAGTAGCGCGATAGGGTGTGCTAGTTGTATTCTTTTTTTGCTGGTTATTCCCGTGTTATCTTTAAGTTTTACTTCTAAATATGAAAGATTTGATTCTACATAGGTTCTAACTCTAACCTTTGCACGATTTGCCCTTTTGTTGTGGTGTTCAAGATATAATTGGGTATCCTTGGTATCAAAATAAGTAGAATCATAGGTCATCATTCGATTACCATTTATCTCCAGTATTTGGTAATTGGTATATAAAGATTCTAGGATTGAAGGTAACGTAATTTGATTCACCACAAATTTAGTGTCCACTCTTTTCATAAGTGAAACAGTATCCATTTGTAAAAGGCCTATGGATTCAAATATGTCTAGATCACTAGATTGCAATTGTTAGAATTACGTTAAGCTTACGAAATTAATCTATTGTAACTTTATTGTTACCAGAATATTTAGACGTTTGCACTTATGTAATCCTTCGTTGCATTTTTATGCTAGATTTCGAGAAGTACTTTGAGTAATAAGTTCATCAATGGCATCCCAAAGTGCAACTCTTTTTTGTAAAGATTCTTTAGCAACTTCTAATGTTTCACTCCATTTTAGGTCATCTTCTTCGCACAATGCACTTATCATTTGCAGTGATAAAGGCCCATGCTCATCGCCATCTAAATCTATATGCCGCTGTAGGTAGTAATTCAATTTAGTGTACTGTTTATTCTCGGAATCAGCATTATTAAGAATTTCGATAAACATATCTGGAATCACATCTTCTCGTCCAAAGGTAAATGCTGAAGCTACTAAATGAGGTTTTTCTGTTTCAATTACAGAAAAGGAATATCTTACAAAATCCGCAACACGTTCGTCAATGGAAATGTGACTCAATGCAAAATCTACAGATTTGCCTTCTTCTATAAACGTAATAAGTTTTGTAATCTCGTTTGAGTTAGCGTTAAACTGCTCCATCGCGTCCAAATACATTTCAAAATGGCTGTTGGGCTCGCCTAACTCGTTCAGGTCACTTTCTTCTCCGTGCACTATTTCGTTAATAAAACGCGCGAGTTTTGGGTTTTTAGAGGGCGTCCAGGGAGTACTTACATTCGTTAGTTTTGCCTGAAGTGATTTTAACAATGACATAAAATCCCATACGGCAAAAACGTGATTCTCCATAAAGATCTTCACATCATCGATGGTTTTTAAATTTTTATAAAGTACATGATTTTGTAATTGATTTCTAAGAGCAGAAATCTCGTTTTCGATGTGTTCTATCTTCTGCATTGGTTTTTGTAAATTATATTTTCTAGTGTAAATCGGTTAGGTTATACTCATCTCTAACATAAGGTAAGTGAGCGATTTTAGTTAATGAATAATAGGTATTTAGACCGCTAATTCCCGCAATTTTAAGTGTTCCTAAGTCAATATGGCCTCCATTTAAAACAACGTGGTCGGGAATAAGAATATGCTCAACCTGACCAATGATTAAACTGGTGCCATTTGCTTTTATGGGAATTTCTTCAAGGAACTTCATCCCAAGTTTAACCGTACTCTCTTGTACAAATGGTGCCCGAAAGTGCTCAATATATTCCGGCGTTAAACCACTCAGAGCAAATTCGCTATCGTTACTTTTAGCTTTTATGGAAGTGAAATGTGCCTGCTTAACAAATGGAGTATGTACAAAATTGATAGTGTACACCTCTGTACTTAAGATATTTTCGTGCGTATGACGACGTACTTCACCTCTAGGACGAAGTATAAAACCAAATAAGGCGGGATTGCTGCCCAAATGCACAACAGAGCTGAATATAGCTAGATTTTCTGTCCCATTTCCATTTACGGTGCCTATTAAGTTTGCTGGTTTAATGCCTGATAGTGAATTTATTAGATTTAGCCTATCGATCCTATTCATTTCGCTTAGGCTTTGCGGAGTAATGTGCATTCAAGATAAAAAACGATTATTGTACAAGAATGTTCATAGATAATTAGACGTTATTTAATGTTTTCTTATCCATAAAGGAATCGATTAGCAACTATCTCCAGCGGGTATTAAACTGTTACTTTATGGCTATATTATTTGAATAACTTTGAGCCCGCCATCAAATGGCTAATTTTTCACTAAAAAAATAATGGCATCAGTTATCAAATCACCTTCAGAAATACTAGCTAAATTAGGCATTGAGCAGCTAAATCCTATGCAAGAAGAAGCATTGTCTGTAATAGCACAAAACGAAGGGACCATACTTTTGTCACCAACGGGAACGGGAAAAACAGTAGCTTTTTTAATGCCATTAATTGCGTCGTTGTCTCCTGAAATAGAAGAAATACAGGCGTTAATTATCGCTCCCACTAGGGAATTAGCTATTCAAATAGAACAAGTGTTGCGCGACATGGGCACGGGTTATAAAACAAACGTAGTATACGGCGGCCGAAGCGGATCACAGGATCGAAGAGATTTTGAAACTCGTCCAGCTATTCTAGTTGGTACTCCTGGTCGTATTGCAGATCACTTACGCCGTGACGCTTTTAATACTTCATTTATTCACATGCTTGTGCTTGACGAGTTTGATAAATCCTTAGAAATAGGATTTGAAAGCGAAATGATTGAAGTCCTAGATGCATTACCTAATCTGAAAAAAAAGGTATTAACTAGCGCAACTCAAGAAATAAATGTGCCTGCATTCGTAGGGCTTGTTACGCCTGCCCGAATTAATTATTTGCAGAATGAAGTCCCCAAACTATCGGTTAAACAAATAATAGTAGGAGACGATTTGTTGAAAGGCTTGGCAGACAGTTTAAAATCCATCGGGAATAAACCTGGAATTATTTTTTGTAACTATAAAGATACCATTAATGGGATAAGTGGTTTTTTGGAAGCAAGAGGAATATCTCACGGATTGTTTTACGGTGGTCTTGAACAAAAAGATAGAGAACGGGCTTTGATAAAATTTAGAAATGGCACACATCAGTTGCTCCTTGCTACAGATCTTGCGGCAAGAGGCATAGATGTACCCGAAATTAAATTTATAATACACTACGAATTACCGCATCGTGAGCAAGAATTTACGCATCGAAACGGTAGAACCGCACGTATGAATAGCGAAGGAACGGCGTATGTGCTTACTCGAAAAAATGCTGAAATGCCAGACTACATGCCGGAGTTAGAAGTAGCTCAACTGGCGGGCGGGAAGGAATTGAAGCCCTCAGAGTGGTGTACTTTATTTATAACGGGGGGTAAAAAGGATAAAATCTCAAAAGGAGATATCGCTGGTTTGTTTATACAACAAGCAGGTTTGCAACCCTACGAAGTAGGACATATCGAAATAAAATTGGATTGTACGTTTGTGAGCATACACAGGTCACAATTGACTATCGCTCTATCTAAAACCAATAACACCAAGGTTAAAAAGAAAAAGATACGGGTAAGTGAAGCGTAAATGTGATTGTTTTCTGCCCTTTGCAGAATAAGTTGTAATGAAAACGTACTACTTAGCTAGTTGCTTTTATTCTTTGCGATTTTACTGAAGTATATAATTCCGGCAATGCCTGCAACAATCATGGTCATTGATATAAGTTCTGCTTGGGTAAAAGCCACTCCATCAAATTGATCTGGATTAACGCGTATTTTTTCAATTAAAAAGCGCTCCATACCTGCGAATATGAAATAGATGCAAAACAAAACACCTGGTACAAATTTTTTGCGTATCGACCATAAAATCCCAAAGATAATCAAGGCCATAATTACTTCGTAAAGCGGAGTGGGCCAAACTGGATTTTCCAAAATTAGACCGTGTACGTTATTCGGGTAAGAGTATGACCAAGCCCAATCTGGTAACCAATTCAGCCATCCCGGTTTAGGAGCTAAATTTTCTACTCCCCAGTCTCCGTCACCACTCATATGGCAACCCATTCTTCCTATACCATATCCAAGCATCATGGCAGGTCCTCCTACGTCAA
Organism: Chitinophaga pinensis; assembly: GCA_945889315.1. GTDB lineage: Bacteria > Bacteroidota > Bacteroidia > NS11-12g > UBA9320 > UBA9320. The sequence goes on along the minus strand of CAMDBP010000075.1, from coordinate 1,652 downwards.
GCATACTTTTCCAATTAATGCCATTTTTGCCAGCATACCACAATACGCCAATGCCACCACCTATTAATCCTCCAAAGTAAGTTAACCCACTAAATGGATCTCTAAAAAGAACCATTGGGTCGTCCACAAGTTGACTGAAGTATTCCAAATGATGAAATAACTTAGCACCTGCAAAGCCAGATATAGCGGCTACTAAGGTTAAATTGCCCATTAACATGTAAGGATGTACCGTATGCGTTTCTCCGTCTTCTATTGGCTTTTCATTTCTTAGCTCATAAAATTTATAGGCAATAAATGCGATTGCCAGAAGAATACCCAAAAGCCAAGAGCCTTCGCCCGACATTAAAAATCCCTGCGGATTCCCGGCATGCTTTGAAAAATTGAAAGCGAGATAAACTAACTTAAAGCCGAAAATGAAGCCTATTACACCATTACTTATATATTCAATTATAGGATTAGGTGCAACTTTTGGAAGTTGTCTAGCACTTATTTTACCTTCTTTTTCGTAGCGTTTCAACTCAAGTGTCATTACCCAGTTAGCTGCTAAAAAAGCTACAGCCACCCAAAATCCAAACATCATAACTATTTTGAAAGCGGGAATGCTGATGCCGAAAATATCTAATATCGCGTCGTATAAAGTAGGATACATTTTTGTCTTTTATCTTTTGGGAGTTATGCTCGATTGCTTATGCGAATAAAGGGATGAATTTTTAAATCTTGAGATTTTATACAATAAGAATAAGTTAAATGTCTGTGAATGGTCGTTATGATTATTGTAAATGCTCTTTTAAGGTCGCGTTGGCCAATCCACTTTCGTTAATTTGATCAAAATTCAGGATTTCAATGGTATTTACTTTAGTACCGTCATAAGGGGCTTCAAAACGTACGTAGTTTTCGGAAAAGCCTTGCATATGTTCGCCTTGTCTTTCCTCTTCCCAGAGAACTTGCATGGATTTACCTAGCTGAGTTTCGTAAAAATAGCGCTTCTTTTTCTCAGATAAAATACGCAATCGCGTAGCTCTCTCCATCTTCTCGGCTTTTGACACCTTACCATCCATCTTTTTAGCAGTAGTGTTATTTCGTTCAGAATAAGGGAATACATGCAAATAACTAATGTCTAATTCCGTAAGAAATGTATAAGTATTTAAGAAATGTTCTTCAGTCTCTCCAGGGAAACCAACGATAACATCCACACCAATACAGCTATTTGGCATTCTTTTTTTAATTCGCGCAATTCTATCCGCATAAAGTTCACTACGATATTTTCGTCTCATCTTTACCAGAATTTCGTCATCTCCACTTTGAAGCGGGATATGAAAGTGAGGTACAAACTTTTCGCTAGCAGATACAAAATCAATAATTTCATTAGTTAACAGATTTGGCTCTATGCTGCTTATTCTGTATCGCTCTATACCTTCAACTTTGTCTAACTCTATAAGCAGGTCGTAAAGCGTCTCTTCATAGTCTTGGTCAGCACCAAAGTCACCAATATTGACGCCCGTAATTACGACTTCTTTAATATTAGTTGCAGCAACCTCTTTGGCTTTAGCTACTGTTTCTGCTATACTGGCATTGCGGCTTTTGCCTCGTGCAAGAGGTATAGTGCAAAAAGAACAAAAGTAATCGCAACCGTCCTGTACCTTTAAGAAACT
>CAMDBP010000074.1 GCA_945889315.1 Chitinophaga pinensis | reverse complement strand
GTATCTATAATCGTTGGGGACAGCAAGTATTTTACAGTAATGATGTAAATATTAAATGGGATGGTACCTTCATGGGAAAACCTGCAGAACAAGGTGTTTACGTGTATCTGCTACAGTATACCAATCCAAAGCAAACCAAGTGGTATTATTTTAATGGTGAAGTAAACCTTCTCCGTTAAGTCGCACCTAATTTTATTCTTACACGACAAAAGCTAGTTTAAATTGTTAACCATTCAAAGAGAATAAAATATCACGCGCTTTATTTATGAATAAACTACTACTCATTATACTTATTATGTCGGTTTTAGGATGCAAAACGAATACAGGTAAAGAAATACCATCGTTCAATTTTGTTACGATAGAAGGGAAAACTATAACAAAGGATAGCCTGCAAGGTGACGTAACCATATTATGTGTTTGGGCCACTTGGTGCGGCGATTGTGTTCGAGAAATACCTGAATTGAATGACCTAGTAGAGAAATATAAAGACAACGATAAAGTAAACTTTATAGCGTTAAGTGATGAGAATGAAGAAACAGTTAGAAAATCTCTGGCAAGATTTCCATTTCATTTTGATCATATAGTAAATGCTAGCGAATACACTAATCTGTTAAAAACAGGACCTACCAAGCATTTTCCCCAAGTACTATTCGTAGATAAAGATCTTAAAATTATTTTTGATGTAACCGAAAATAAAGAAAAGATTTTTGGTGTTTTAGATAACTACATTAAACAGAAGCTAGACTAATTTATTGACAGTTTCTTTGGAATCCGTAAGTTCACAAGTGGACTATGATGTGGAGTTTTTCGATTCAATCGAGAACGTTAATCCTATATTGTGGGATAACATTCTAGATAATAGAAATATATATTTAAGCATACCTTACCTAAGGGCCTTGGAAACGAGCTTAAAAATGTATGATTTTAAGTATATTGTATTTTACAACCAAGCTAAAGAACCGATTGGGATTAGTTACTGCCAAATTATTAAGATAACCTCTGCAGACATAGACACAGCCGCACTGGTGCAACGAATGGGAGGGATGCTACCCCTAAACATTATAAAACGTATAGACTTACGGGTATTAATATGCGGTAATGCATTCGCAAGTGGAGAAAATGGATTCCTATTTAACAAAGGATTTAAAACTCAACATGCAATTAATCTAGTTAACAAAGCTATTGAAGAGATTCATGAATACGAGAAAAAGCGGGGTAAAAAGATAAGCATTACCTTGATTAAGGAATTTTGGCCAGCATCTTTTGAAGCCATAGGTTACTTAAAAAACAAGGGGTGTTTAGAAATCAATATAGATGTAAACATGGTGCTTACCTTAAAAGAAGAGTGGACACAATTTGATGATTATCTAAACGCCATGAATTCTAAATTCAGGACAAAAGCGAAACAAGTTTTTCAAAAATCCAGTAGCATAGAAATTAGAAAATTTACAGAAGAAACCATACGTATTCACCTTGATGAAATAGATACACTGTACCATACTATGGTGGATAGAGCGAACTTTAGCTTTGGAAGATTGAATGCAACGACATTACTCTTGGTAAAAAAAGCGCTAGGCGATGACTTCTACTTTAATGGGTATTTTATAGACAATAAGCTGATTGGTTTTAGTACAGCTACCCATTTCGACAACGTATTAGATGGAAATTTTATTGGACTTGATTACGATTTTAATCAAGAATTTGCGATGTACCAACGTATGCTTTACGATTTTGTAGCACATGCTATACAGGTCAAAGCTACGTATGTGCGCATTGGCCGTACCGCTGAAGAAATAAAAAGTGGGATAGGAGCCTTACCTGTAGAAATGAAGTTTTACGCGAAGCATCGCAATAAAATAAAAAATGCCTTGCTGAAGCCTTTTGTAAATAAACTTGAACCTAATAATTTTGAACTTAGAATGCCTTTCAAGTCAGAATACTATCGATAACTAGATGGACTCCATAACTCAAATCGTATTAGGCGCTGCAGTAGGGGAGGTTGTTCTCGGTCGTAAAGTGGGCAATAAAGCTATGCTTTGGGGTGCCATTGCGGGTACCATTCCAGATTTGGATGTTTACCAATCACTGATATTCGATACCCTGAGAGCAAATGAATTACATCGTGGGTTTTCCCATTCCATTTTATTCAGTATCCTGTTTGCACCAGTTTTGGCATGGTTAGTTAGCCACAAAGAAAAATGGTCATTAGCTATTTTGATTCCCATAATTCTTGGTTTCCCATTAATTACGGTGCCTAGTATTGCTATAAAATTGGTTTTAACAGGGGTAATTGGGCTCGTACTCTATTTTATTCTAAAAGGAAAGTATGTCGCTTCAATTGCATCACAAAAGGAATGGACAAAGCTTATGTTTTGGAGTTTGATAACACATCCGTTATTAGATTGCCACACCACTTGGGGCACTCAACTACTCTGGCCATTACCCTATAAACTTGCTTGGAATAATATTTTTGTAGTGGATCCCTTGTACACGGTACCTTTTTTGGTATTTGTAGCTGCCGCTATGTTTTACCACCGAGAGTCCACAAAACGTAAATGGCTTAACTATACTGGCATCATACTGAGTACTACTTATATGCTATGGTCACTCGGAGTAAAGTGGTATACATTTCGCATTTTTGAAGATAATTTAAAATCCAAGGGAATAAGCTACAGCCGCTTAACAACTGTTCCTACGCCTGCAAACACGTTTTTATGGAGTGCGACAGCTGATGGCGATTCTGTATTATATACTGGCTTATATTCCATATTTGACAAGGATAATAATGTAGATTTTTTGAGTGTACCGACTAATCATGAGCTTCTAAATCAAGTAACCGATACCACATTACTCAACCGGCTAAACTTTTTATCTAAAGATTGGTACGTAGTGAGCCTAGACTCTTCTCGTTATCCTATTTACAGCGATGCCAGATACGGTCCTTTGTATATTGAGCCTAACAAACCTAACTATGGTTTTGGATACCGAGTATTGGAGCGAGACGGAAAATGGATGGTAGAACAAGGTGAATCTCCACGAGAAAAAATGAAATCTTCGGTGGGAATTTTATGGAATCGGATTTGGGGTAAATAAATAAAATTCAGAGCGCGATTAATCCTTGATATCCCAAATAACATCCCAGTAAGGCAAGGCACGATCCTAAGAAAAGATACAGAAAGTTAAGATTGTAGGTAGTCAATAAATTGGATATGTAATGAGCACCAACAGCCTTAGCAATATCCGTAAGAAATATTCCAAGTAATATTCCCACTAAAAATAGTACTTGGGTAAACGAAGTAGAATAATCTGATTCAGAAATAGTGATAAATCCAATCCAAATTATAAAAACGGTAGGATTTGCAAAATTTACAATAAAACCTTGGCTGTAAGACTTTAATTTCGCGTTAGACCGAATTTCGGCAATAGAACTTTGAAGATTATTTTTTCGAGATCTAATAAACGAAATACCAAACCCAATTAAGATAAGCGCTCCAAGTAATTTTACGCCAGGTGAGTTAACATAATATTTCACAAAATCCCCCGCAAACGTATGGCAAATAGACACCACTAATACATCACTACTCAGTATACCCATTGCAGTTAAAATGCCGTTTTTAACACCAAACTGTATTGAATTACGAAGAAGTGTCATAAATACAGGCCCTAAAAGAAATGCGGTACCTAAACCAAGAAATAAGCCATGTAACAAACTCAATAGCGCAATACCGGTTAAGTGTTGGTTAGAAACTTTCGATCAACGTAAAACGTACCAAAAGGAATTATGGAAGCAATCAGTATAAAAACCAACGTTTTAAATTTCCATTTCATTTTATCACGTAAAGCAAGGCTAAGAAATATATAGGCACCAAACAATAAGCCATGCGGCATTCCAAGCGCTTTTACCCAAGAATCATTTTGCGCTATGTATTTGAGTGGTACACCAATGCCGAGAAGCAAAAGATAACTAATGCCCTCCAAGAAGCCAATAATTCGAAACGTTGTTATCATGCTACGAATATAGAGACTGCGTCTTATTATGCCTTATTGATTTTTAAACCTCTTCGCCTATAATTTATATTATGTTAACTAATAGAACTTAAATAAAAGGAGTATCTTAATACTCCCTCTATTCTTATTTGTTTGCTTCCTCAAAAGCTTTCATGTTATTATACTTTTCCGTTCGTTCAAGTCTAGCATATATTTTTTTCATTGTTCCTGCTAACTCTAACTTATCAGCCAGTTTCATTTCTGCATTATTTTCAAATACATTTTCAAACTGAATAATTGCCAATCCGTATAATGTATTTATTTCGGCTTCTTTTTTGGCAATAATGCTTGGCTTGTATTCTCCATTTAATTGATCAACAACTTTAGCTACCTTGTTTAAGTACATTACACCTTTGTTATATGCCGCATCATAAAATGAAGGATCAATTTCTAAAATCTTGTCGTAGTCCGCAGATGCTTTATCCATCTCGCCGATTCCTTCAAAGCTTATTGCTCTAGCAAAATAATAAATCGTGTTTCCTGGATCGTCCGCTATCGCCACATCTAATTTTTCTATGAGTTCTTTGCTTCTACCCATTTTTAAATATAAATCTAACTCCGCATTTATCAATGATTTATCACTATCCAACAAACCACGCCCTACAGTAATGGCTTCTAACGCCTTTGCTGTATCTCCAGTTTTCAAATACAATTTTGAAATATTTACGTATATAGATGGTTCAAGACTTCCTTTTTTAATCAAATTGTTAAACACTTGAATTGCTTTTTGGTCTTCGTTATTATTCATTGCTGAATACGCCATCATTTGCTCCAAAAATTCACCCGTGAGATTTTTTCTTTTTAACTCTCCATCTACGTCATATTGCATAAGTGGAACAGCATCTGCAAAATCCCGGTAGGATGATGTATAATCTCCAGCGCTGTAGAAAGCATAACCAGTTTGGTACAATCCAATCGCCACGTTTAATAGATTTCCTTGGGCTAACTTGGTATACTTTTCCTTTACATCACCTGCAATTGCCTTATTGAAAGATTCTAAAGCGATGCGAATGGCATTAGGATTTGCCTTACTTAAATCATTGTTTAAACTAGCGATCTTTAGGTAAAGAACACCTCTATAATACCACATTTTTTCACTATTTGCGGTTTTCGGATGTTCCATTGCTTCTCCTGCCCACTTCAATAAACTGGTATAATCTCGGTCAATATCATTTTTAGTGTTGTCTTCCAACTCTATTTTCATCGACTCTACATTATAACCTTGAGCGTTGGCATTGGTGCCAATAACTAGTGCCAATGCAACCATAAAAAGGCTAATTAGATTAATCTTGATTCTCTTCATTGTTTGTTTCATTCGGTTCTATTTCTGTATTTGTATTCGTTTCGGTGCTCTCGTCTCCTTCCATCAGTTCAGTTTCTTCTTCATCTACTTTAGGCACTTTAGCTACGGATGCAATATCATCTTTATCTCTAACCTTGATTAGCCTTACTCCTTGCGTCGCTCTTCCCATCACGCGCATCTCTGACATTTTCATACGAATAGTGATGCCCATTTTTGTAATGATCATCAGGTCATTCTCATCGGTTACATCTTTTATCGAAATCAATGCACCGGTTTTTTCGGTTACGCTTAAGGTTTTTACTCCTTTTCCTCCTCTACCTGTAATTCTATAATCATCTATATCTGTGCGCTTTCCGTATCCTTTTTCAGAGACTACCATGATAGTTACATCGGTTTTACTCGAGTTTACACATACCATGCCAATCACTTCGTCTTGATCATTTTCAAGCCTAACGCCTCTAACTCCTGACGCCGTTCTTCCCATCACTCTAACGTCACCTTCGTTGAAACGAATTGCTTTACCGCTCTTCTTAGCCATAAGTATCTCAGCAGTTCCGTCGGTAAGTTTTGCTTCTAATAATTGATCGCTATCTCTAACCGTAATTGCATTAATACCATTTGTCCTTGGACGAGAATACTGCTCAAGTGAAGTTTTCTTAATCGTACCATTTTTAGTACACATAACAATATAATTGCTATTTACATACTCTTCATCTTTTAAGTTACCCGTTGCCACAAATGCACGTACCACATCATCTGTAGGTATATTAATTAGATTTTGAATTGCTCTACCTTTAGAAACCTTGCCACCTTCTGGAATTTCATAAACTCTCATCCAGAAACATCTACCTTGATCTGTAAATAACAGTATGTAGTTGTGTGTCATGGTTACAAAAAGATGTTCTACAAAGTCGTCATCTCTATGTTTTACGCCTTTATTTCCGGTTCCTCCTCTGGTCTGAGATTTATACTCAGTAAGTGGTGTACGTTTTATGTAACCCATGTTAGAAATAGTAACCACCATTTCTTCATTCGCAATAAGATCCTCGATGTTTATCTCACCTGCATCAAATTCTATGGAAGTTCTGCGTTCATCACCATATTTATCTCTTACCTCAATAAGCTCATCTTTGATAATTTGCATTCTACGAACTTCATCAGATAAAATATCTTTTAAATCTGCTATAGTTGCCATCAATTCTGCGT
>CAMDBP010000073.1 GCA_945889315.1 Chitinophaga pinensis | reverse complement strand
TATGAGCGCACCCACTTACCTTCTTGGTAACGAAAAAGAATGGTATGGTCCTTTTGCACGTTTACAGCGATGTTGGAATACACGTCATTTATTGGGTCATTTACTTCTGGCTTACCTAGACTGCGTGTAATCCCTGTACAAACATGCCCTGTTTTAGGATTGGTAACAATCAGTTTATAATCATAGTCTATCACTGAAATAGATGCCTTAACGGGGTCACTCAACTCATACAGGATATTATTCTCACTGTAAAAAATCCCAGAATCTTTCGGCATGCCCAAATCATTACCGTTAACTTTTGAAAGGGCAAAAACATTGGTTAACTTTCCATTGGTGTATTCTTCAATTTTGACGTCTAGGGTATCATGATAAAGAGAATCTTGAATATTCGAAAATGATAATGCCGCAACGCTTTCATCCAAATAAGCCCGTTGAATTCGAATATAATTTTTGGATTGCTCTGGATTTAACGTACCATATACGATAACCACTTCCTCCCAATCTGCAGCTACTGATATTTCGTTATCACAGGCGGTAATCGCACTCATAATCAACACTAATATCAGGAAGAACCCAGTCGTTTTTTGCATATTTTTAGTTTAGCTTTGCAAACTTTCACAAATTAAATGAGATTACTATCATTTCTATGTATAATAACTTTGTCACATTATGCTGATGCTCAAAATGTCTTTAGCATTTTTACGGATACCGTAGTAATCGATGATTTTAAATCCCCGAAATCCAACTTCCCTCAAAAGTATACCTCTTCTGAAATTTCAATTATAGAAAATGGTCAGTACCGACTTAAAAGATTGAGTGATCAGGGGCAATCCATTTCCTATCTAAAAACCGATAAGCCAATACATGCATGTGAGGTTATTGCTGAAATTGCCAGCGAAAGTAACAACGGCGTTGGCTTAGTACTTTATGGGCAAACAAATACCAATGGTGCAATCTTTCTTGAACTTAATGAAAAAAGACAATTCAGAGTTTATAAGCAATCTGAATCCAAACTTCAGATTTTGAGCGGATCAGCGAAAGAAAATGGATGGCTAAAAAATAAAAAATTAGCTTCAACTGGCAAAAACACTATTCACGTAAAAATGGAAAATGGTTATATCGATATTTATTTCAATAACCAATTTGTATATACCGCATTTGATACTGAATTCACACATGGTCGCGTTGGCGTTTTTGCCGAGAAGAATTCAGAAATAATACTAAGTAGCTACATCGTAGTTAGAAAAAAAGGGCAAGATTTAAAAGCATACACCAATCCAACTACAGAATCTTCAAAATCCAGCTCATCGGTTACTTCTGCAAATTCAGACCCTGCCTTTGAAGAGGTTATTTTGCTCTTTAAAACCAAAATAGATCAGCAGCAAGTGCAGATCTCACAACTTCAAAACGAACTTGACAAATGTAAAAGTGTACTGAATTACGACACCAGTTTAGTTACTCGATCGCAAGAGTTATTAAAAATAAATAAAAAGCTAACTCTTAAACTGGACTCTACAAATAGATTATTGGATCAAGATAAAAAACGATTAGAATATTTAGAATCTTTAAAAGAAGACATTGAAAAAGGAAGTAATGGAGATTTAGTCATAAGTTTGACAACAATACTTGCAGATATCAAGAAAGACCAGCAAGTTTTAATAGATAGAACTGAATTTGCGGAGGAAAATAGCAAAGCGCTGAAGACAGAGAATGAAGTCTTGTTGCGTGAAATAAAAAGACTAAAATACATTATCGATACCCAAAAATAACAGGAATGAGTGTAGCTAAGAAAGACATAAAAAAAATGACTACCCACCAGCTTCAAGAGATGAAGACTCGTGGCGAAAAAATATCTATGCTAACAGCATATGACTATTCCTATGCTAAAATAGTGGATGACGCAGGAATAGATGTTATCCTAGTTGGTGACTCGGCGAGCAATGTAATGGCAGGTCATGACAGTACCTTACCTATAACATTGGAGCAGATGATATACCATGCTCAATCAGTTATACGTGCTGTAACCAGATCATTTGTTGTGGTAGACCTCCCATTTGGAAGCTATCAAGGAAATAGTACCGAAGCATTAAGAAGTGCTATTCGTATTATGAAAGAAAGTGGCGCACATTCAGTAAAGTTAGAAGGCGGTTCTGAGGTTATTGAATCTGTAAAACGAATATTGAGCGCCGGTATACCCGTAATGGGACATTTGGGCTTAACCCCTCAAAGTATTTATAAATTCGGCACCTACACCGTTCGAGCTAAAGAAGAAGAAGAAGCCAATAAACTTATAGAAGATGCTAAATTATTAGAAGAAGCGGGTTGTTTTGCGTTGGTGCTTGAAAAGATTCCGGCTAGTTTGGCAAAAAAAGTAGCTGAAACTTTAACCATTCCTGTAATCGGAATCGGTGCTGGCAGTGACGTAGACGGTCAAGTTTTGGTTCTACACGATATGCTGGGAGTTACCAAAGAATTTTCTCCACGATTCTTACGCAGATACCTCAATTTATATGAAGAAATGAAAGGAGCTGTGGGACAATATATCGCAGACGTAAAGTCAGTTAATTTTCCAAACGAAAACGAACAGTATTAAGCTTCTTCAAGTACAGCACTAAGACCTTTATCAGTCAATGCTGCACAGATAGGTAGTAGCTCGGTTTCTGATCCACTTTTTACCGCACATTTACCTTTAAAATGAACAAGCATTGCGCATTGCTCTGCTTGCTCAGGAGTGTGTTTGCAATACTTTATTAGACAGTTTATGACATGGTCAAAAGTGTTGACATCATCATTGTATAAAATAATAACAAAACCTGTGTCTGCATCAGTTAGTACATCAACTAATTCTTGCTGGTCAGTTTGTGTATCCAAAATCATGATTTGCTTTTAAAAAGCTTAGCCTTACTCTCTTCGCCGTTTAGTAACCTTGTAATATTTTTCTTATGGGTTAAAATAACCATAACTGCTGCAGCTATGCCAAACGCAATGAGCAGAGGCTCGTCTCTTTTGAAAACAAAGATAGTTAAAATCGGAAATGCTATTGCAGCTAAAATAGAGCTTAAAGACACATATTTAGTAAGAAGTAAGACAATTATAAACAAACCCAATATTGCCAAAGCCAACATGTAGTGAATACCTATCAACATACCGAAAAGAGTTGCAATTCCTTTGCCACCTTTAAACTGCTCAAAAACAGGAAATATGTGGCCGACCACTGCCAATAGCCCAAAGAGCAATTGTAGATTTATGAAACAATCTGTACCATGTTCTATGCCACCTAGGTAGTGAATTAAGCTTGCTGCAGTAACCCCTTTTACAACGTCCATAAAAAGGACAACAATTCCTACTTGTTTGCCCAGCACCCTAAAGGTGTTAGTCGCTCCGGCATTGCCACTTCCTTGCTCGCGGATGTCAAACCCAAAATAGGCTTTACTAATCCACACGCTTGTAGGAATGCTCCCTAAGAGATATGCGACAACAGACAGTAATATGATTAAAAACAATTCCAACTTTTATATCTTAAATTAATTATTAATAACCGTTAGCACGATTAATTTATCACCTAGGAAAACCTATTTGATTAGCAACGCATCACCATAACACAAGAAATTATACCCTTCTTTTATAGCAGAATCATAAACTTCCATTGCCAATTTATGATCATCTAAATAAGCAGAAGTAAGCATCATCAGTGTAGATTGTGGCTCATGAAAATTGGTTAAAAAACAGTTTGCTATTCTAGGCTCATACGGAGGAAAAATAAACTTATCTGTCCAACTATCTTCTGCATTTAAGCGTCCAAAGGCAGAAACTGAGCTCTCGAGAGCACGCATAACGCTTGATCCCACGGCTAACACTTTTTTCTTCTCGTCTTTGGCTTTATTTACAATATCGGCGGCTTCTTGCGATACCATGAAGTGCTCACTATCCATTTTATGTTTGGTAAGGTCTTCAACCTCTACCGGTCTAAATGCACCCAGACCAATATTCAAATTAACTTTAGCAAAGTTTACGCCTTTGATTTCGAGCCTCATCATTAGCGCTCTAGTGAAATGAAGTCCTGCTGCAGGAGGAGCGATAGCACCTTCCACTTCCGCAAAAATAGTTTGATACATTTCTTCGTCATCTGGAACAGCATCACGCTCCAAGTACTTAGGAATAGGCGTGTGACCCAATTTATTTACAACATTTTTAAACTCTTGATCAGAGCCATCAAAAAGGAAACGTATTGTTCTTCCTCTACTGGTAGTATTGTCAATTACCTCAGCAACAAGCTCATCCTCGCCAAAGAATAATTTATTTCCAACTCTTATTTTTCGAGCGGGATCTACTAAAACATCCCACAAGCGAAGCTCGTTATTCAGTTCACGCAGCAAAAAAACTTCTATTTTGGCACCTGTTTTTTCTTTATTTCCATAAAGTCTTGCAGGAAATACTTTGGCATTGTTTAATACCATAACATCGCCTTCATTAAACTCTTCCAAAATGTCTTTAAACATCTTATGTTCAATGGTTTTTGTAGCTTTGTCTACAACCATTAGCTTGCACTCATCACGATTGTACGGTGGGTGTCCTGCAACTTTACTAGGATCTAAGTCAAAGTGGAATTCTGATAATTTCATGTGTATATTTTAAGAAACGTGGCTCTTCTAAAAAAGGGTGCAAAAGTAGGCTATTTAAAAAGCGAAGTCAAGTGTTTCTTTAATCTATCTCATATATACACCTAAAACAATTTCCTTTACTCCTTTTATCGGCATGTATATAACAACCTTTATCGATTTTAATTTACACTTTCGTATCTGAATCGTACTATTGACCAAGTATATGAATAGAGGCACCATGTTTAAAGAATCTATGGCACTTACATTTGGTTTTTTGCGCGCCAACAAACTTAGAAGTTTACTATCTGTTCTGGGAATAACAATAGGCATTTTTTGCATCGTATCTATACTTACAGCAACCCACTCACTAGAACAAAACATTAGAGCAAACGTAGATAAGCTAGGAGATAAAATCGTTTATGTCCAAAAATGGCCTTGGGGTTTTGGTGGAAGTTATAATTGGTGGGAATACCTTAATAGACCAGAAGCAAACATAGCAGAATATAAAAGACTTAGCAAAGAGGCAGATAGATCGTTGGTAAAGGATGTTGCCTTCTTTTTTGAATTTGGAAATAATAAGGTAAAATCTCCATTGCAAGAGGTAAGTGATGTAGGAATCACGGCTGTAATGGGTGATTTTTTTAAGATAAACCAATGGGAATTGGCATCCGGTCGAACCTTTAACGACATGGAACTCGCCAAAGGCAAAAACGCTGCTATTCTAGGATATTCATTGGCATTAAGCCTTTATAACGGACAAAATCCTGAAGGAAAATCGGTCCTCATAAACGGCAACAAAGTCAATATTATAGGTGTGTTGGTTAAACAAGGAAATGCCATCGGCGGACCACAATATGATGACGTAATGGTGCTTCCAGCAGTATTCGCTCAAAAATTTGCCAAACCTAATACACAAGGCGTAAAATCATCCATTGTTATTAATGGCCATGAAGATGTACCCTTAAAATCACTAGACTTTGAGATTAAACGCATCATGAGATCTATTCGAAAGCTTAAGCCAAGAGATAAAGACGACTTTGCCATCAATAAACTTACCATGATATCGGACCAACTCAATCAAACCTTCGGTATGATTGACATTGCCGCTCTAATAATAGGGGGATTCTCTCTGTTGGTAGGTGGATTTGGTATAGCCAACATCATGTTTGTTTCGGTAAAAGAACGTACTTCCATCATTGGCCTTCAAAAAGCACTAGGCGCTAAACGAAACTTTATAATGTCTCAGTTTCTTTTTGAAGCCGTCATACTATGCATTGCAGGAGCCCTAATTGGGATTTTATTTGTTTTTGCCTTAGGAACGTTAGCATCTCATTTTACCAGCTTTAAAATTTACTTTAGCTCAACTATATTTATGTTAGGTGTGGCCATATCCATTGTTATTGGCCTTATTGCTGGCATATCACCGGCATTACTGGCAGCTCGAATGGATCCTGTAGAAGCGTTAAGGAAATAGATTATCCATCTGACGCCAAATTCAGGTCAAAAAAAAGGAGCCATTCTATCAAGAATGGCTCCTTTTTTTGATAACAATGAATGCTTAATTTAATAACGCATTCGTGCCTCTTACCCCTTCAGCGCTCTCGATCATTTTTGCTTTTTCAGCGTCTGATAAAGACACTTCCACTATGCGCTCAATACCATTTTTGCCAATAATACATGGCACTCCTATACAGATATCCGAAAGAGCGTATTCTCCTTCAAGCATTGCTGAACAAGGAATCATTTTTTGAGAATCTAGGGCAATTGCTCTTACGATTTCAGAAACAGCAGCTCCAGGAGCATACCAAGCACTAGTGCCTAATAAACTAGTAAGCGTAGCTCCACCTACTTTAGTTGCTTCTACTATTTCATCCATTTTATCTGCAGCTAAAAACTCAGCCACATTTACGCTATTCCGTGTTGCTTTCTCTATTAATGGAACCATTCCTGTATCGCTGTGACCACCAATCACCATACCTTCTACGTCAGACGCAGGACAACCCAAGGCTTCTGCTAGTCTGTATTTAAAACGAGCACTATCTAAAGCTCCCCCCATTCCAAT
>CAMDBP010000072.1 GCA_945889315.1 Chitinophaga pinensis | reverse complement strand
AAACCGCAGATATTCCTGGATGGCAAATCATGTCAGATGCCAATTATACCGTTGCTTTAGATCTTGAATTAACCGAGGATCTTAAGACAGAAGGTATCGCTAGAGAGTTGATTAACAAAATACAAAATCTACGAAAAGACAAAGATTTTGAGGTAACTGATAAGATAAAAGTAAGTTTAGAAAATCATGCCTATATCCAAAATGCATTGAATTCCTATAATGAATATATTTGCGGAGAAATATTAGCTGAAGAATTAGTAACAGCTGATTTATTGACTGGCACTGACACCATAGATATAGACACACATATTCTTAACATACAATTATCTAAATAAGAAAAAGATGGAAGAAACACAACGATACAGCGACGCAGACTTAGTAGAGTTTAAAGAAATAATTCAACAGAAACTAAACAGCGCCAAGACCGAATTAAAATATCTATTAAACCAGATAAAGCATGAGAACGAAAACGGCACTGACGATACCGCAAGCGCTTATGTGGCCATAGACGATGGCAGTGCATCTCAACAAAAAGAAAGTGTTGGTCAACTCGCAGCGAGACAACAAAAGTTTATTGACAGTTTAGAAATGGCCTTAGTGCGTATTGGTAATAAAACCTATGGTATTTGTAAGGTGACTGGCAATTTAATATCAAAAGAACGTTTGAGAGCTGTTCCACACACTACTCAAAGCATAGAAGCAAAGAAAAATCAATACAAATAATCATACCCTTGCAGGAAACTAAAGAACTTAGAAAAAAGCAGGTAGTCCTAGTTGCTATTACTGTTTTCGTCGTATTATTATTAGATCAGTGGTTAAAAATCCACATCAAAACCAATTTCACTTTAGGTGAGAGTAAAATGATTTTTAACAATTGGTTTGAGCTTCACTTTACCGAAAACCCAGGTATGGCTTTTGGTCTAACCTTAGGAGGGAAATGGGGTAAGATCTTGTTAACGGTTTTTAGAATTATTGCATCAGGTATTATTGTGTACTACATTTTTAGCTTGATTAAAGAAGGTGCTAAGACGATGATGATCGTATTAGTGTCTCTCATACTTGCAGGCGCTTTAGGAAATATCTTAGATTCCCTTTTTTACGGTTTGTATTTCAGTGAGAGCACCTACCATAGTGTTGCCCAATTTAATCCAGCAGATGGCGGTTACGCACCTATGTTTATGGGTAAGGTTGTAGATATGATTTACCTACCACTCGTAGATACATTTTGGCCAGATTGGGTACCTTATTTTGGAGGAACAAGGTTTCAGTTTTTTAGACCCGTTTTTAATATTGCTGATTCAGCTATAAGCATTGGTGTTTTCACCATTATTGCCTTCAGAAAACAATTATTCGATTACGTTGAAGTATCAGAAGCAGAGAATAATGCAAATGTAACGGATCACGTAGCAACAGAATAATAAGTAAACAGCCGTTAGGCATACATTTCCTATAAATTATTAATCTTTACTGTCTTCATTCTTATCTTCCTTGTCTTTTTTGCCAAAAACAGGTTTAAAAATGTAGTATACGCCAATGAAAACTATGAGTGTTACCAGAACTTGGCTTATCATCCATAGTCCGAAAGTACCATCCGGAGCAGCATTAGGAAGCTTTTGGCTAACATCTTGCAATAAATTCATATATTTTTATAACTAGAATTACTATCTAGGTTCATCGTCATTTTCAGAGTACGAATCTGGTTCTGATTTAGGGGGTGTAGTAAGTACTTTATAAAAGAAATAGAGAGCTACTCCTATCACAAGCCCTTGGGCAAGTATCATGGTAATAAGTGCTGATGTGTTCATATATATATACTATTGGTTGTTAAGCTGTTGCTCTACCTTCTCTGGTTCGTTTGTTGAATGCTATGTAAACTAAAATACAGATAAACACAAATAGACCTATCAGCATTAATCTACCCATATTCTTGTAAAATACATTATTGGTAAATTCTCCTGTGGCTATTTGGTCTCCTGCATGAATTTTTTGACCAACCTTTACAGATGGTAGTTGTCCTTCTTCAAAATCATATACAATTTGATCTTCAAATGGCGTTACTATTTTCTTATTCTCCGCTTTCAGAAAACTTACTTTTGTATTGGTAAAGCTAAGCAACACTTGATTCTCTGTAACTTCTTTAACAGTCGCCTCATTTGTTATACCACCAATTTTTTCTGCATAATACGATTTGGCAAAGGCTTCTCTATTATAGGTGTCTTTGTGCGTAATATTGTTGTATATATCGGGTAAACTTGCAATAAACACCCAACCTAAAAGTAAAGGAGTCACATATTTCATAATAAACTTAAACGCGATAGGGATTTTTATATCCGCACCCCGTATAAGCTCGTCCCAGCCTTTATTAATCCCAAAAACCCAAGAAAATAGAATAACTTCAAAAAAGGCGAATGCAACTAAACTTACAGTACCTGCCCAGTAGTCATAATCATCAAAAACACCTTGTTTAAAGAAAAAGACGGTAGGTAAACCGAGTATAAGCGCGATTAGACCAAACGACCAAGCACCTTTATTTTTACTCCACCCAAATTCGTCTGCCATAAAGGCCATCCAAGGCATGCCCATAGCCAATGAGCTCGTGATACCCGCAAAGAATAAAAGACCAAACCACATAACCCCAGCAAATAATGCCAGTATAGGCCCCCATTGTTGAAACAAGAAAGGCATCGTTTGAAATGCCATACCAAATCCTGCGTTATTCAATACCCAGTCTAAACCTAAATATCCTGCTGCGATAGGTATTACAATAGCACTTCCTAAAACTACTTCTACGAACTCATTCATAAAACCAGCGGAAAGTGAATTTAAGGCAATATCATCTTTTTCTTTTACATACGCTGCGTAGCAATGTACTGTGCCCATACCTACAGACAAGGTGAAAAATATTTGTCCAGCGGCGGCAAGCCACACCTTAGGACTCCAAATAGAATCTAATTGTGGCGTCCATAAGAAATTAATACCATCTATTGCATTCGCTAATGGAAATGCGTCTGAAGCTCCACTAGATCCCAATGTTAAACCTCTTACTGCTAATACCACCCCAAAAAGAATAAGCAGTGGCATACCAATTTTTGCTACTTTCTCTACTCCTCCAAGTCCTTTAGAAAGGATGAACGTATTTATCGCTAAACATACAATGTAAAAAACAACCGCTTCGTATGGAATCCCGGTAGAAGTTTGTGAAATATCTGTGTAGGATGCAAAGAAACCCGCTACTTCAGATTGGGTCATCCCGTTAAAGGTTCCAATTACCGAGTGATAAACATACGACATAGTCCAAGACTCGATATATGCGTAATACGAAACCACGGCAATATTGGTGAAGATACCAAAAACGCCTATGTACTTAAGCACGCGGCCTTTAACCATTGAATCTAAAATATATGGCGTACTGTGATTACCAAAACGTCCGCCATATCGCCCAGATGACCATTCTATAAAGAGCAACGGAATACCCATTAATAAAAAGCAAATAAGGTAAGGAATAATGAAAGCTCCTCCCCCATTTTGCACTGCTTGTACCGGAAAACGTAGGAAATTACCAAGACCTACAGCATTACCCGCCATAGCTAATATAAGACCTACTCTTGAACCCCAAGTTTCGTTTGACTGACTCATAAATTAAGAGCTTGCAATATGAGTGTTTTTTATAGAATGCCCAAATTTATCTGAGCCGCTTTGCAGAATGATACTCATGGGATTGCTCACCCGTGTCGCTATTGATAATGCCCGATTTAGTAAGCTTATCTATTCTCACACTTCCATGGGCATGTATGACAAAACCTTGTCCCAACACCATTCCAACATGCACTATACGCTCGTTTTTAGTAAAAAAAACCAAATCCCCGGTGAATAAATTATCAAATGAAAGTGGTTTTCCTACCTTTTGTTGTTGTGAAGCGTCGCGAGGTAATTTTAAACCAAGACACTTGTATACGACTTGTACGTAGCCGGAGCAATCAATGCCGCTAAAATGCCTTCCACCCCAAAGGTAGGGTGATCCTAAAAATGATTTTGCTAAATCGTCAAAGGATTTTTTTTTGCCTTCTCCCTCTGCTACAAAAAGTTCAGATCCCATCGAAGAGATGAGTATCTCCGAGGTTAAGTCATTTACACCGTTAACATATAAATCTGTTTGTATAGAAATAGGTTTAGATTCGGACCAATAAACACTTGATTTACTCAACCAGCCTTCATAGCCGTCAAAGTCCATTTTGATAAAAAACCAATCCCCCTCTTGTTTCAACACCACATAAGTCTCACCATATAGGAGTTGTGAAACCATTTCAGCACCGCTTCGCGGCTCGCCTCTTAGCGGAATTTGAGCGATATGACAAATACCTTTTTGCACTGTTTTTAAATGTGCAATCTCGCCTTACGCGCTAATAATTGATCTTCTGATTCTACACGATCTGGATCTGGAACACAACAATCTACGGGACATACTGCAGCACATTGTGGTTCTTCGTGAAAACCTTTACACTCTGTACACTTATCAGGTACTATATAATATACCTCGTCAGAAATAGGTTGTTGTATATCGCTTACGGACACTTGTGCGCCGTTTTCTAATTTGTATTTGCCGGTTACCCCTGTACCATCTGCTATCTTCCACTCTGCACCTGCTTCGTATATAGCTGTATTAGGACATTCTGGCTCGCACGCCCCACAATTAATACATTCGTCTGTTATGATGATTGCCATTGGTGCAAAGAAAATCTTTTTAAGCAAAACATTTCAAATGAAAAACAACTATTACGTCATGTTGTCCACTATTTGAGCTACTTGTTTAGCCGAAAGTGCGGAAGGTCTTTTAGCTTGAATTCGTTTTGACCAATAAATCACCTTCTGTTTATCTCTAACTTTCACAAAATAATTAAAGTGTGTAAGCCATACATCAATATCGTCTGGATTTAGTTTTAAGGCTACTTCCATGCGTTGTTTACCTTGCGATAAATTGCCTTGCATAATGTTTAATTGTGCAGTCAAATTAACGATACTGCCATTCCTTGAAAAATCTGCCAGAAGTAAATTACTTATCTTTTGGGCATTTGCTAACTCGCCATCACGCAAATAATACTTGAGCAATTGTATGCCAATAACCACTTGTGTACCATCTTGCTCAAACGCCTTTTTAATGTGAAATTTAGAAATACTTTTTTGATTTTGCTTGCCAAACGCTTCGCCCAACATAAAATTTTCCCAAGCGCTAAGTTCCACATTTTCTAATTTCAGTTGAATTGCTTTAGCATAGTTCTCCGTTAAATAGTAGTATTTCAACCATAGTTTTGAGTTTTTGGTTTTTGCTAAAAGTTCAGAGGCCTTAGTGAGGTAAAACGGGTTTTTATCAAATTTTTCCCAATACTCCAGATAAGCTTGTATTTTTGTTTCTAAAGCGGGTGCCGAGTTATTTACTGCATATAACCCAATCAGTTTTTGCATATTCTGCACATCCTTTTTAGACTTGGGTTTACGTATGTAGTGATCATGAACACTAACGTGTGGTATGTCCACCGAGCTATTTGCCGGCATATGACACGACACGCAATTATTCTTGGCGGCTAGCAGTGCGGCGTCCTTTTCGGTGCATTTTTTCGTCTGATGGCAATTTTTACAAGCAGCATTATATACCTCTTTACCTGTCTGCTTTACACTAATGTGCGGATTATGACAGGAGATACAGGTAAATGACAAGGTCTTACTGTTGGATTGAACAAAACATTCACTCATTTGAAAACGTTGTGAATGATTGGCCATATCAAATGACGCATTTTCGCCTTCATACTGCGGTAAGTATATTTCAAAAACGTCACTAAGGACCATCCCTGGCTTAAAATCTGTAAACTTTTTGCCTTCTTTTAGCACATTAAGCCCTTGCAAGTGGCATCGTTGACACAAATCAATTTGACGTTCCCAAGTAAGCTTACGCGGATTAACTATAGTAGGATCTATTCCTTTTTTGACATCTGCACCCTTACCCAATTTGCGCTCTTTCACGTGCAGTTCTCCTGGTCCATGACAACGCTCGCAGTCAATACCCTTTCCTATTTGTGTGAATTTATAATCCGAACCTGCCGTTAATTGCGGCATGGAATTATGACAACTTACACACTCGGAATTCAAAATTCTACTAAATCTAGCATTATTCCCATTTTCAAAACCGGGTGCTAAATCCCACTTTTGCTCTTGTACATAAAACGTAATAGGCGCTTGGTACAAATAGCCTTGTTCTGCAAACAAATGAGAATTGGTGTGCTGTCCACTGCCTACGATGTAGTCAATCTGCACATCTAGCTGATGTATAGTATCTTGGTTACTTAGTCTAAATTCTTTTATAAAAAGCTTATTTTTAGACCAATACGGATAGTAATACATATCCGAATTGCGATCATACACTTTGTGTTGGGTACTAAAAACAGCGGATGATTTTTCTAGTGTGGCGCTATCAAAAGAAAGCCCCATTCCAGTGTGTATAAAGGTTGAGTGTTTATCCTCATGGCACGAAGCACATGTTTCTATACCTACATATTTTACATTTGGGTTATGATTTAGATAGGTTTCCTTATGCTCAGTTGTAGAACATGAAGAATAGGCCATAAGTGAAATTAGGAATATGGCTATTCCCGCATATGTAATTGATTTAGGTGAAAGCCACCGTGTTATGAGAACTTGGCTTGCCACTCCATTACACCTCCA
>CAMDBP010000071.1 GCA_945889315.1 Chitinophaga pinensis | reverse complement strand
GGCTACTCCAGATGTTTCTGTGGCTGATTTGATTGGTGATGTAGATCCGATTAAAGCTATTAACGAAAAACTAAGTTACAACGATGAAAGAGTAATTCATTATGGCATCATCCCAAGAGCAAACCGTTGCATTTTTGTGATTAATGAATTACCTGATTTACAGCCAAGAATACAAGTCGCGTTGTTCAATATTCTGCAAGAAGGTGACATTCAGATACGTGGTTTTAAAATGCGAATGGTGTTAGATATGCAATTTGTATTTACTGCAAATCCCGAAGATTATACCAATAGAGGAAGTATTGTTACTCCGCTTAAAGATAGAATTGGAAGTCAAATTCTAACTCACTATCCAAAGAGTTTGGCCTTGAGCAAATTAATTACCTATCAAGAAGCTAAAAAAGACCTGGAAAAAGAGAAGGTGGTCTCTATGCATGACTTAATTCCAACCCTGATAGAAAGAGTGGTTATAGAAGCACGAACCAGCGAGTTTGTAGATGCCAAGAGTGGTGTTTCTGCTCGTTTAGCCATATCAGCGTTAGAAAACATCTACAGCGGTGTAGAACGAAGAGTGGCTATCAATGGTGACAAAAAATCATTGGTGCGAATTAGCGATTTGGCATGCATAATCCCAGCTATAACCGGTAAAATAGAAATGGTTTATGAAGGAGAACAAGAAGGACCACTTAATGTTGCTAATCAATTAATTGGAAAAGCTATTCGGTCAGAATTCATCCAACACTTTCCAAATCCAGAGAAGCTAAAACGCAAAAAAAACAAAGAGGAAAATGACCTAAGCGATGGCAATACAAACAATGAAGACGCTTTTGGAAGAATTACTGCTTGGTTTGAGCGAGGTAAGACCCTTGAACTTTCTAATGATGCAAGCGATAAAGAGTATGGTAGAATACTAAATTCGGTAGATGGTTTAGCCTTATTTATTGATGAATATATGCCTGAAGCGCGACCGATTGAAAAAATATTGTGGATGGAATTTGTACTTCACGGACTGGCAGAGTACTCTAAACTAAGTAAAAATAGTATGGATGAAGGAATCGAGTTCAAGGATTTATTTGGTAGTATGTTAAATTTTAAATAAACATACTACATCTTTGAAGCACTTAATTTTAGGACTTTAACCCAAAGATTCTATCTTTTGTAAAACGGCATTTGCTTCTGCTGTTTTTGCATCGGATGCGGTCCTATTTACCGTGCTTAGTTTGTATGCTTCAGCCAATAACTGTTCATACAATTCTTCTAACTTCTCTTTCTCTGATTTCTTTTTGAATAATCCAAACATACTATAGTAACAGATTTTCACTCAATTAGATTTGGGTCTATTAAAAAAAAGCTAAAACATTAACTATAACAAGCAATCACTAGCCAAAAGGACTAATCGGCAATGCTAGGCGTTTAATGTTAAATAGACTTGCTGAGGTTACCGTTTAACTTTGGCATCAAATAGCCCTTCTTGTCTACCTTTCTTTGTCTTCACTTTTTTGGGATTAAACCCTTCCATACTGTCGTCAAATGTGGCACAATGCTTTGCTTTACACGCAGATATACCTCCTATAGTAAAGACAAATAAGAAAATATACAAAACAGTGTTCTTCTTCATACCAACAAATGTAATATGCAGTCCCCAAACTATAGTATACAAAAAAGGCTGCGTGAATTAAATCACACAGCCTTAAATTTCAATTGCTCTATTGAAACGAAATTATTTGATTCCTTTAAGAGAAACGCTTAGCGTAACTATATCATCAATAACGTAATCTCCTAAATTTTTGAAGAAATTACCACTATTGTAGGTAATACCCCAAATAGTTCTGTCAAAAGTAAATGTAGAAGTTGCCATTACCCCTTGTTCGTCTGCTGTCAAGGTGTAAGGTATTGTTATTGACTTAGTAACATCTTTAATGGTTAAATTACCTGTCAAACTATCTGCGGTTCCTGCAGTTACTGTAAAACTTGCTGTAGGATATTTTTCCACTTCAAAAAAGTCGCCTGTAGTTAAGTGACCAACTAATTTTGCTTTTGATTCAGCATCCATTCCTTCGTCGTTTACAGTTAATTTTGTTAAGTCAATTACAAAATTTCCTGCGGTTACCATTCCATTTTCAGTGGATAAAGTACCTTCCTTAACTGCTGTAGTTCCTACATGAGATCCTGTAGGTTTTGTACCATTCCATTTAACGATACTTTCTGATGCAGAAACGGTATACGTTGTGTTTGATTCTGATGCACTAGCAGCGTCTTGAGCGTCGCCTGCTTCTGTAGTTGCTCCGGTTCCGCAAGCCATAAACATAGCTGCAATCGCTGAGAGTAATAGTATTTTTTTCATTATGTTATTTATTTCGTTGCAAATATACGTGTATATACATGTAAATGCGCAAGCAATCAGAATAAACTAAAAGAGAGCTACCTAAGTAGCTCTCTTTTAGTTTATTAATTTAGTCGTAGATTTATTTTTTCTTTGTTCCGGGCTTAGATATACTGTCGCGCATGTCGGTATCTGCCTGAATATTTTGCATTTTATAGTAATCCATTATGCCAAGATTTCCGCTTCTAAATGCTTCAGCAATGGCCTTAGGAACTTCTGCTTCAGCGAGTATTACTTGCGCTCGTGCTTCCTGTGCTTTTGATTTCATCTCTTGCTCACTTGCTACCGCCATTGCACGTCTCTCTTCTGCTTTTGCATTAGCTACTTTCAAGTCTGCTTCTGCTTGATCAGTCTGCAGCTCTGCTCCAATGTTTTTTCCTATGTCAATGTCTGCAATATCAATAGATAGAATCTCGAATGCCGTACCTGCATCTAGACCTTTCGCCAATACTGTTTTGGATATCATATCT
Organism: Chitinophaga pinensis; assembly: GCA_945889315.1. Taxonomy (GTDB): domain Bacteria; phylum Bacteroidota; class Bacteroidia; order NS11-12g; family UBA9320; genus UBA9320. Next base: position 5,104 of record CAMDBP010000071.1, on the reverse strand, counting down.
GGATTTTCAAGTACCGCCTTGTGACTTAAGGCAGAGCCAATAGTGGTAACAATACCCTCACCTACTCTGGCAAGAATCGTATCTTCCCCTGCCCCACCAACAAGTTGAGCAATGTTTGCTCTTACCGTTACTCGTGCTTTTGCGATAAGTTGAATACCGTCCTTAGCTACAGCTGCTACAGGAGGCGTGTTAATAACTCTAGGATTAACGGACAACTGCACCGCATCTGCAACATCTCTTCCTGCCAAATCAATAGCAGCTGCCATGTTAAAGCCCAACGGTATATTTGCCTTGTCAGCAGAGATTAATGCTCTAACAACATTATTTACATTACCTCCAGCCATAAAATGTGTCTCTAGGTCATTGGCTGTAACAGGAATACCTGCTTTATTTGCGGTTATAAGCGCGTTTATAACCAAGGATGGTGGCACTTTTCTTATCCTCATAAATACAAGCTGAAGTATTCCTACTTTAACATTTGATACTTGAGCTGTTATCCATAGACCAACAGGAACAAAGTACATAAAAAGGAAGAAAAGTAAAATTCCTCCGACTAAAAATGGCAAAAATGATGGCATAGTTTTTTTTTAAAATTAAGTATTTGTCTTTTTGATAAAAATTTTGTGATCAATACGTTGAACAACTTCAATAGTTTGATTGGCGGGTATAAAATCACCATCTGCTATTACTTCTACTTTTTGATCATTAATAGAAGCAGTTCCTGCAGGTCTTAAAGCACTAATAGTTATTCCGGTATCTCCAACATTCACATTTATTTGGTCGAGGTTATTAGCCTTGCCGATTATAGTATCCTTGCTCGCAAATCTATTCCATGCACCATCTCTAAAAGAGAAGTATAACGCTATAGCGACAAAAACAGAAGTTGATATTAAAATAACGTTACCCGTACTTTGTCCCAGCGTACTGTATCCCCCATAAACCCCAATACCTAGCAAAATAAATCCGATTGTACCCACAATGATTCCAGGAGTTATAAATATCTCAATAAGTATTAAGATAATACCAACTAGAATCAATGCTATGATCAAAGATAAGGTCATTTATTTTGCTGCTAAGTTACAAAATAATATAGACAACTGAGCATTAATCAATTTCAGCGTATGCCGATATGGGCAAACAGCTACATACTAAGTTTCTATCGCCATACGTATTATCTACTCTAGCTACACTTGGCCAAAACTTATTTTGCTTTGCATCTTCTGACGGATAGGCTGCTTTCTCTCTAGAATACGGTCTATTCCAGTCACTGCTAATAACGGACTCTGCTGTATGCGGTGCGTTTTTTAGCACATTATCCTCTTTATCTGCACTACCATTTTCTATCTCCGCTATCTCTTTTCGAATACTTAAAAGAGCATCACAGAATCTATCTAGCTCTGCTTTACTCTCACTCTCAGTAGGTTCAATCATAAGCGTACCTGGTATCGGGAAGCTCACTGTAGGTGCATGGAAGCCATAATCGATAAGTCTCTTCGCTATATCTTCTACTTGCACGCCTGATGTAATTTTAAGAGGTCGTGGATCCACTACCATTTCGTGGGCAACCGTTCCATTTTGACCTGTAAAAAGCACTTCATACCCTTCGGCTAATCTATGCTTCATATAATTGGCATTAAGAATAGCAGTTGCTGTAGCTTTTTTCAAACCTTCTGTACCCATCATTTTTATATAGGCATAGCTTATCAGTAAAATACTAGCGCTACCAAACGGAGCGGCACTTACTGCTCTCATGGCCTTATCTGAACTCACACCTTCTACCACAGAATGACCCGGAAGATAAGGAGCTAAATGCTCTGCCACACCAATGGGACCCATACCTGGACCACCACCACCGTGAGGTATGCAAAATGTTTTGTGTAAATTAAGATGACATACGTCTGCACCAATATTTGCAGGATTAGTATATCCTACTTGTGCATTCATATTAGCCCCATCCATATATACTTGACCACCAAATTCATGAATTATGGATGTGATCGTTTTTATGGTTTCTTCGTAAACTCCATTGGTACTTGGATACGTAACCATTGCAGCTGCTAAAATATCTTTATGCAACTCAGCTTTTTCACGCAAATCATTTAGGTCGATGTAACCATTGGTATGACATTTTACGATCACAATATCCATCCCCACCATAGCTGCACTTGCAGGATTAGTACCATGAGCAGATTCTGGAATCAACACTATTTTACGATGGGCCTGATTGGTATCTAGATAGTATTGACGAATAGTCATTAATCCAGCATACTCACCTTGTGCACCAGCATTTGGTTGAAGACTTACTTGATGGAATCCCGTAATTTCGGTTAAATCTCGCTCTAGTTCGTGAAGCATTTGAGTATAACCTTCTACCTGATATCTAGGAGCAAATGGGTGAATGTTCCCAAATGATTCCCAAGTAACTGGGATCATTTCTGTTGTCGCATTTAGCTTCATGGTACAACTTCCCAACGCAATCATAGAATGAGCTAGCGAAAGATCTTTATTCTCCAACGATTTTAAATATCGAAGCATTTCGTGCTCTGTATGATATGAATTAAAAACTGGATGAGTCAAGTAATCCGAATCTCTGGTTAAATGAAGTTCCCACATACTTGAAACTTTGTCTGTAAAAGAAGACTTAGTTCCATTTACCTCTGCAAATAGATTAACTAGCACTTGAATATCTTCCAATTCTTTAGTTTCATCTATGCTTATCCCTACAAAACCATTTGCATATCTTACATTTATATCCTTAGATTCTAATTTTACTTTTATTTTGGCTTGTAAAGCTGCATCTGCAACAATTGCCAGTGTATCAAACGCGCTGTTATTTTTTAGTTCATATCCCAAAGTAACCAAATTATTAGCAAGTATACTTGTTAACTGGTTTATTTTCTCCGCAATATGTTTGATTCGTTTAGGACCATGGTAAGCCGCATACATACCCGCCATGATAGCCAATAATGCTTGGGCAGTACATATATTACTGGTGGCTTTGTCTCGTTTTATGTGTTGCTCCCTAGTTTGTAACGCCATGCGCAACGCAGGATTACCATTGGCATCTTTTGATACCCCAATAATTCTTCCTGGCAGGCGTCTTTTATGTTCATCTTTCGTCGCAAAGTAAGCGGCATGTGGGCCACCATTTCCCATAGGAATACCAAAGCGTTGTGTAGTACCAACTACCACCTCAGCACCCCATTCTCCTGGAGCTTTAAGTAACGTTAAAGATAAAAGATCTGCAGCAACTATAGTTTTAACACCTGCTGCATTAGCACGAGCGGTCATCTCCTCATAATCTTCAACTGCCCCTTCTCCATTCGGATACTGAACAAAAACTGCGAAGAATTCGTTAGTAAACTCTACTTCAAATGGATTTCCTATAACCACTTCAAGACCCAGAGGTTCTGCTCTAGTTTGAATAACGTCTATTGTTTGTGGGAATGCCTTTTCAGATACAAAAATCTTTTCGCCTTGTCCTTTTGGTCTGGCTGAGTGAAGCATAAAAATTGCTTCTGCGGCGGCAGTTGCTTCATCAAGCAAACTTGCATTCGCCATTTCCATGCCGGTTAAATCCATAACCATCGTTTGGAAATTCAACAATGCCTGTAAACGTCCTTGAGCGATTTCCGCTTGATAAGGAGTATACTGCGTGTACCATCCTGGGTTTTCAAGAATATTTCTCAAGATAACCTTCGGGGTATGGGTTCCATAATATCCCATTCCTATGTAGTTCTTAGCAATAATGTTCTTATTACCAATACGCTTTAACTTATCCAAAAGCTCCACTTCCGTTAGAGGTAGATCTAACTTTAGTTCTTTTTTTAACCTAATTTCATCAGGTATAGTTTGTGAAATAAGTTGCTCAATATCGTTGTAACCAAGCATTTGGAGCATCTCTTTTTCTTCTTGAGCAGAGATACTGTTGTGTCTATCCGAAAAGCGTTCTTTATACATTATTTAAAATATGTGTTGCAAAAGTAAATTTAACCTAATTGATAAACGGATATGTTAAACTTTAGTTCACAAAAAAGTCAATTTAGAATCGAAGTAATCTATTGGCACGTTTGTTCCAACGCAAAATTACTTCGAAAAAACAATTCGTTTAAAATGGTGATTTAAAATCAGCGAAATCTGTTGCAATTTTATCTTTCTCTGATAAAATTGGAGAATCAATACCCCAGTTAATTTCTAGTGAGGGAGAATTCCATGATACACATCCTTCCGATTCTTTATGATAATAGTTGGTGCACTTGTAGGCAAAAATGGTATTATCCTCTAACGTTAAAAATCCATGAGCAAATCCAGGTGGAATATAAAACATAGTTTTATTGGATTCATTGAGCTCTATAGAAAAATGCTGACCGTAAGTGAGTGAATTGGGGCGGATATCAACCGCCACATCTACAACCGAACCTTGTAAGACGCGTACTAATTTACCTTGCGCATGTGGATCTTTTTGAAAATGAAGGCCACGTAAAATTCCTTTACTGCTTAAGGATTGATTGTCTTGTACAAAATCCGTTTCAACGCCATACGCTTTTAAGGTATCTTTTCTGAAACTTTCAAAAAAATGCCCTCTTTCATCACCAAAAACTGTTGGGGTAATTACAAGAAGTCCATCAATGTGTGTTTTTTCTACTTTCAAAATATTGGTGCAATACTAGGAAAAGTTAGCTTGCTGTGAAAAAAATGTTTCAAGAAATGCAACTCACCCTGAGCAAAAAAAGACGATTTTTGAGGGCTCAAAAAGAGCTTAACTAATTAATGATTAATTCTGATGCCCCATACTTAGACTCCCTTAATCCAGCACAAAAAGCTGCAGTCTTACAAACCACGGGTCCCGTAATGATAATTGCAGGCGCAGGCTCTGGCAAAACAAGGGTTTTAACGTATCGTATAGCTCATCTTATTGCTACCGGGGTAGATGCCTTCAATATCTTGTCGTTGACCTTTACTAATAAAGCAGCAAAAGAAATGCGGCACCGAATAGAGAGTGTGGTAGGTGCTGACGCGCGAAATATATGGATGGGGACATTTCATTCTGTATTTGCGAAAATACTCCGCATGGAAGCCGACAAAATAGGCTATCCCAAAAACT
>CAMDBP010000070.1 GCA_945889315.1 Chitinophaga pinensis | reverse complement strand
GCCTTTAGGCAGACCGAGACAAATATATACAGGTCCGGTGTCTCGTTCCTTTACTCCATTAAACGAGAGAGGGTAATATACGTATCACTCTAGTCGAGTGAGTTTATAAAATTTAAAATGTGAGCGATACGTTGAAATTTTCAGCTTATCGTTCACATTTTTTTTGCACCAAAGAGAAGGATAAGTCAATTGTATTATCTAGAAAAGTAGAATTTTAAGTAAACCTAAATGAGGTTCCTAAAGTAGTATTTACTTTTTAACGCCTTCCAAATAGGTGCCGGTTACTTTTGTTTTTAGCATATATTTCTCTGGGTAGATGTCTTCAGCTAGAATAACAAAGTCAGCAAGTTTTCCTTTTTCAAGCGAACCTATTTTTTGTTCCATAGTATTACCTCGTGCTGCCCACAAGGTCATGCCGAGTAAGGCTTCTTTTGGACTTAGTGCTTCTTCCATTTGGAAGCCACCCATCGGTTGATTTTTAGTGTCTTGGCGATAAACAGCAGCAAAAAAAGTCTTTAGAGGCGAGATATCCTCTACCGGAAAATCGGTACCCAACGGCATCCATCCATTTAGCGCTAGTAAACTTTTATACGCGTAAGCGCCATTCATGCGCGTATTACATAAGCGTTTGTCTGCCCAACGCATATCACTGGTGGCATGAGTGGGCTGCACAGAAGGTATTATTGAGTATTTTGAAAATAAGGCTCTGTCTTCGGGAGTTACTACTTGAGCATGTTCAATTCTCCAGCGTTTATCATTCTTTCCTTTAAGGAATTCGCCGTAAATCTCCAATACTCGTTTATTGGCACTGTCACCTATACAATGCGTGTTAGCTTGAAAGTTAAGATCGTATACTTGTTGGTAGAGTTTCACCAGCTCATTGGGCTCAGTAACCCATACGCCGCTATGGCCGGCGTTGTCGCAATAGGGTTGTTTGAGTTTTGCTCCTCGAGAACCTAAAGCTCCGTCAGCATACAACTTAAACGAGGACACTTGCAACTTATCGTTAGCGATTGGCCCATTCTTTTTGAAATATTCAAAATTTTCATCGGTTGGGTTGGCCATTGCATATACTCGTATAGTTAAATCCCCCGTTTTTTGTAAACTATCAATGAGTAGTATAGTACTCAGATCTAGGCCAGCATCTGTTACGGTGGTAAGTCCAGCATCAAAACAAGCTTGTTGGCCCATTAATAAAGCTTTAATTTCACTTGATCTGGAAGGAGTAGGAATAATATTATCAATGAGATTCATGGCATTATCGGTGAGTAAGCCTGTCAATCGTCCATTTTGTATTTCGATGGTTCCTCCTGCAACTTTAGTAGCAAGAGAAATACCTGCTAGCTCTAGTGCTTTAGCGTTGGCCAATCCTGCATGTCCGTCTATCCGTTTCAGAAAAACGGGTGTGTTTGGAAAGTAGGCGTTTAGTAAATTATTAGTTAATGTACCTTTTTCTTCCCATGTTGTTTGATCCCAGCCTCGGCCTGTAATCCAACCTTCGTTGGTCGTTTTGGCAAATGTTATAGTTCTTTCTATAAGTTCGTCTAAGCTACTAACGTTGATTAAATCAACTTTTTGTAAGGTCAAGCTATATCCGTAAAAATGTGAATGAGCATCAATAAATCCAGGATAAACAGTACCCTCAACCTCTTGAATTTCACCTGTGTACCTAGATTGAATTTCTTTCGCTGTGCCAAAGGCTACAATTTTACCATCACTAATCGCAAGCGCTTCTGCCATATCAAATTCCTCATTGCATATATAAATCTTATCTGCAATGAGAATTCGGTCTACGGCTATTTTTGGTTCTCCACAAGAACTTATAAAAACAATACCTATCGTGAGGAAGTAAAATAGCGTTTTCATGGTTTATTTAGATCTAGTTTCGGCAAGTTTTAATGCTGCAGGAAGATTGATTTCTGCTCCTGTTTTGGATAAAGTAGATACATTAACTTTCTTTTTTTTTCCAGGTATACGTTGACGGCCTTTAATCGGGATAGCACTTTCCAATAAAATTTCTCTCAACTCTGCAGCGGTAAGATTTGGATAGTAGCTCCAAACAAAACCTGCTACACCTGCCACCACAGGACTCGCCATACTTGTTCCGTCAAATGCTTCGTAGTTATTTTCGGGCGTGGTAGAATAAATAGCAACGCCTGGGGCAAAAAGATCCACTTCCTTTTGACCGTAGTTAGAAAATTCTGCAATTTTATTTGGCTTTTTCTTCCAACTTAGTGCGCCCACTTCAATCCAGTTATTGCTGGCATCAAAATTTTTCGGGAAGTTGTCAGTGATGTCATTGTTTTGATTGCTGTTTCCTGCTGCATGTACCAGTAATACACCTTTACTCTCTGCGTATTTTATGGCTTCATTAACAACGTCTACGTTGTAGGCATATCCTTTTCCAAAACTCATGTTCACGATTTTAGCACCATTATCTACAGCGTATCGAATGCCATTAGCCACATCTTTATCACGCTCGTCTCCATCGGGTACATTTCGGATACTCATAATTTCGCAACTTTGACATATACCTTGAGCTCCAAAATCATTACTCGCGTCTGCGGCGATGATACCGGCTACATGCGTACCGTGAGAAGAGTGCTCACCATAGTAAACGCTGTCGTTTCCATAAAATCTATTGGTTACGTCTGCGTAATCATCCCCAACATTTTCAGGGCGAGGATCGAAGTCTACGTTGTAGTTATATTTTGCTTGTTGTTTAAAATGTTCGTATCCACCATTTAAACCATCTCTCATCGCCGTAAAATTAATTGGTCGTTTCTTCGAATTGCTCAAAAGCACTTGTTTAGCTGACTCTTCAAATTTGCTTTTGCTTTGATGTGCTTCTAGTTCTGCGATGGTCATATCCTCACCATAACTCTCAGCTAAAAAATCCATACCCAGTTTTAACCCTTCGTAAGCCTCAAAATAAAGCGTCGCATTTACACTGTTGTCTAGGAAATCTTTCTTTATGGTTAGGTATTTGGCATATTCCATTGGGTTTCTTTCTTGCGCGTCGGTATTGCCTTCATAAATGGGTTTAAGTCGGCGATATTCTCGAGTAACCTCTAGGTTGTCTTCAATGGTGCCTCCAATAAAGTTCCAACCATAAACATCATCTTTGTAGCCGTTTCCATCATCATCTATTCCGTTGCCGGCTATTTCACCTTTATTGGTCCAAAGCCTATTTTTGAGATCGGGATGATACACATCTACACCAGCATCCGCAACTGCCACCACGATTGTAGTAGGTTTTTTATCCTTCATCATCGCTTTGGCTTCTTCAAGCCCCACTCCGGAGTTTATTTTAGAACTGTTTGGTGCTAAATGCCAAAATTGGTCGCTCGGATTTTGAGCAAAAATGCCCGATGTAGCAGCAATTAGCGCTATTATTATAGTATACTTTTTCATGAATTTTTAAGTTTGAATCACACCTACATTATACTTTGCCACCGGTGCGTTATTGGCCATTTCAATACCCGCACTTATCCATTTTCGGGTGTCTAGTGGGTCTATTATCTCATCCACCCAAAGTCTAGATGCGGCATATTCTGGAGTGGTTTGTTTGTTGTATCGATCGATTATTTTAGAAAGCAATTCTTGCTCTTTTTCTTCGGTTATCACTTCTCCGTTCTTCGCTAAGCTCGCTTTTTCTATTTGCAATAAAACCTTCGCGGCTTGCTCGCCTCCCATTACGGCTATCTTGGCACTTGGCCAGGCCACGATAAGTCTTGGGTCGTATGCTTTACCACACATAGCGTAGTTGCCTGCCCCATAACTATTACCCATTATCACGGTAAATTTAGGAACGGTGCTGTTGCTCATCGCGCTTACTAGTTTTGCTCCATCCTTTATGATGCCGCCATGCTCACTTCTGCTGCCTACCATAAAGCCTGTGACGTCTTGCAAGAACAGAAGAGGTACTTTCTTTTGGTTACAGTTCATGATAAATCGTGCTGCTTTATCGGCACTGTCAGAGTAAATCACCCCACCAAATTGCATTTCACCTTTTTCGCTTTTTACGAGCTCGCGGTTATTGGCAACAATACCAACAGCCCAACCATCTATCCGCGCATAGCCACATAATATGGTTTTCCCGTATTTTTCCTTGTACTGCTCAAACTCAGAATTATCCACCAATCGGTGAATAATTTCTAGGGTATTGTAGGTTTTGGAACGTTCTGCAGGTAAATGTCCATAAAGCTGTTTTTCCTTTAATTTAGGTTTAAATGCTTCAGTTCTGCTAAATCCTGCTTTTTCAAATGATCCTACTTTATCCATCAAAAACTTTATGCGGTCTAAACAAGCTTCGTCATTGGGAAAACGGTCGTCAATTACCCCAGATAAGTCCGTTTGAGAAACAGAGCCTCCCAGTGTTTCGTTGTCTATATTTTCACCGATAGCAGCCTTTACTAAGTAGCTTCCCGCTAAAAAGATACTTCCTGTTTTATCTACAATGAGAGCCTCATCACTCATAATGGGCAAGTATGCGCCACCTGCAACACAGCTTCCCATTACTGCAGCTATTTGCGGAATACCTCTACTGCTGAGAATGGCATTATTTCTAAATATCCTACCAAAGTGTTCTTTGTCTGGAAATATCTCATCTTGCATAGGTAAGAAAACGCCTGCGCTATCTACCAAATAGATAATAGGCAAGTTGTTTTCCAGGGCAATTTCTTGAAAACGTAGATTTTTTTTGGCCGTAATAGGGAACCAAGCACCTGCTTTCACGGTAGCGTCATTGGCTACAATTAGGCATTGTCTGCCCGCTACTTTGGTAATACCACCTACTACGCCTCCTGCCGGACATCCACCGTATTCTGGGTACATTTCATATCCTACGAAGGTGCCGATTTCTAAAAAATCTGCATCGTTATCTTTTAGGTAGTCTATGCGCTCACGTGCCAATAATTTGCCTTGCGCTTTTTGTTTGGCGGCAGATTTTTCGCCACCACCGAGGTGTATTTTTTTAGCTAATTTGACGTAGTCACTCAGTAAAATCTTATTGGTGTCTTCGTTTTTATTAAATGCTAATTCAGATGGACTCATTTTGTGCCTCAAACGTAATGAAATTTGACGATTTATGCTTGGCTTGAATAGGTATAAATAACAAATTAACAGATGAATTAATAAAATAAGCATGCGGTAATACGGACAGTAAAGGATTGAAAATGACCTAGAATAGGGCACTAGTTGAGAAAAGTATTAAATCGTACCGTTTTAACTTTAGGGTTCTGTTAACTTCGCACACGTGCAAACTTTCTTTTCACATGGCAAATTATTAATCACAGGGGAGTATGTGGTGCTAGATGCTGCATTATCCTTAGCGCTGCCTACCAAATTGGGCCAAAAAATGGAGGTGGTATTTGAAGAAAACCTGAACGATAACACGCTAACGTGGTATAGCCTAGACAGCGAGGGTGAAACCTGGTACCGAGAAGAGTTTTTGTTGGTAGAAGAGAATAATCAACTACAAGTGCAAACGCATCTGATGGATGTTTGTACTACCAATCCTTTAACCGATAAACTGTGTCAAATACTAACGAAGGCCATTGCATTAAATGCTGAGTTTTTGAAAAACGGAAGTTACGTGGTTAAAACATATCTTGATTTTCCAAATAACTGGGGCCTTGGTAGCAGCAGTACCTTACTCTGTAACATAGCTAAATGGGCAGAAGTAGATGCTTTTGAATTGCTAGAAGCTAGTTTTGGAGGGAGTGGATACGACATCGCCGTGGGGATGCTTGGAGGAGATGTTTTGTATCGCAGTCCAGCAATGTGGGAAGGCTATGTGTACCAACCTTCTTTTAAAGATAAATTGTACTTCGTGCACTTGAACCAAAAGCAAGATAGCCGTGAGGGAATAGCGGCATACAAAAGCAAAAAAGTCAAATTTCAGGATATACAAATGATTTCTGACCTAACAGAATCGCTCATTGCTTGCCACGATTTTGATGCGTTTCAGCAACTTATTACTGCCCATGAAACCTGTATTTCAGGCTTACTCGAAATGCCTACCGTAAAAGAAAAATTATTCGCAGATTATCCGTTTGCAATCAAAAGTTTGGGTGCTTGGGGAGGTGATTTTATTTTAGCATGTGGCGACAATCAAACAAGAGATTACTTTCATCAAAAAGGATTTGAAACCGTTTTGTCTTATTCTGAACTTATCAAATAACCCATTTTGTATTCGCTCAACACCGTTTACCTTTGTTACTAATAATCATAAATGACCACTTATACCATCGCCTGGAAGAGTCCAAGCAATATAGCACTTGTAAAATATTGGGGTAAAAAGCCAGAAGGAACTCAAATACCCAGCAATTCGTCAATTAGCTTCACACTAAAGAATTGTGCTACAACCACCAAACTTACGTTGGTAGAACAAGCGGATCTAGAAATTACTGTGCTTTTGGAAGGGAACCAAGAACCTGGGTTTGTTCCAAAAATTGAGCAGTTTCTGCACCGAATATCAGGCGTGTTCCCATTTGTGCTAAAGGGTAAATACACTGTGGATACGAGCAATAGTTTTCCGCATAGTAGCGGTATAGCCAGTAGCGCCAGCGGTATGAGTGCATTAGCCCTTTGTATTTGTGATGTTGCGAAAGAAAAAGGATTATTAGCAGAAGAAGACTTCAAACAAACTGCGTCTATATTGGCCAGATTAGGAAGTGGAAGTGCAAGCCGAAGCATCTATGGACCAATGGGGCAATGGGGAGAGCATCCCGATTATAGAGGCAGTAGTGACGAATTTGCGATTCCCTATGCAGACATTCATTCGCTATTTACAGATTTTTGTGATACCATATTATTAGTGCACCGCGGACAAAAAACGGTAAGTAGCACCGTAGGTCATGGCTTGTTAAAAGACAATCCCTACGCCACAGCACGATTTGCTCAAGCTCAGGAAAATATGATTGCGATGAAAAGCATTTTAAAATCAGGAGATTTAGATGCCTTTATAGCTTTAGTAGAAAGTGAGGCACTCACCCTTCATAGCCTGATGATGAGTAGTAATCCTTATTTCATTTTAATGAAGCCCAATACGCTCAAAATCATAGAAGCTATTTGGGCGAAGAGAGAGAAAGATGCTGTGAAATGGTGCTTTACCTTAGATGCGGGAGCCAATGTTCATTTTCTTTATCCGCAGGCAGACCAGGCCGCCGCAAAAGCATTTATAGTAGAAGAACTCGCTCAATACTGTGAAAACGGTGCGTTTATCCATGATGAAGTGGGAATGGGAGCGGTGAGACTTTAAGTAGAAAAAATAGGTGTAGATGTCTCAGCTACAAAAACTTAAATCATTTTCGCCTAGTTGATTACAAGTATTAGCCAAAAAAAAGAGTAGAATATAAATCTAAAATCAGCGTAAATACATCCGAAATCCCTCATAATAAGTCAAAATAACTATCTTTGCTTCGCACAAATGATTAAAGAATCACTTTTCTATAGTAAAATACTTCTCTTTGGAGAATATGGCATTATTCAAGATGCAATGGGACTGTCTATTCCTTATAATTTTTACAAGGGTAAATTTCACTTTGCAGATGACCGATATTCAGAGTCAAACGAGCATTTGCGCACCTATTACACCTACTTGTCGTATCTAGATACTTCAGGTGAGGCGGTTGCAAAACTCAATTTACAAGCATTCAAAAAAGACATTCAACTAGGCATCTCATTTGATTCTAGCATACCTCAAGGTTTTGGTGTAGGCAGCAGTGGCGCGCTTGTCGCAGCTATTTACGATAAATATGCAGTCAATAAGATAGATCCTGAAAACGTAAACAAAGGGGAACTTTCAATTTTGAAAGCCATTTTTGGTCAGATGGAGTCTCATTTTCATGGCAAAAGTTCAGGATTAGATCCTCTTATTTGTTACCTAAATCTTCCTGTGGTGATTAAAAGCAAAGAAGATTTAGACACCGTTGGCTTGCCGATGCAAACTGCAGAAAGTAAAGGTGC
>CAMDBP010000069.1 GCA_945889315.1 Chitinophaga pinensis | reverse complement strand
GAATTCATATTCGAAAAGAAAAAAATTGGACAGAAAAAATTGAGAAGATTACCCTAGAAGCAAAAGACTGGGATGTGGGAATGGTTGCGGGCGTTCCGGCTTGGATAAAGCTATTGATGGAGAGTATAATTGACAAGTATAATCTCGACAATATACATGATATCTGGCCACATTTTGAAGCGTATGTACACGGCGGGGTTGCGCTTACGCCATACAAAAAAGCACTGGATGGACTAATGGGAAGACCCATAAAATACTTCGAAACCTATTTGGCTTCTGAAGGATTTATTGCGTATCAAACTAGATTAGACAATGAAGGCGGAATGCGCCTATTGATGCGTAATGGCATATACTATGAGTTTGTACCCTTCGATCGCTATAATTTTTCAGAAAGTGGTGACTTGTTGCCAGAGGCAAAAGCCATTACGCTATCACAAGTGAATGATAAGGACGAGTATGCACTGATTATCTCAACATGCAGTGGAGCTTGGAGGTATATGATTGGTGATACGGTTAGATTTACCAATCTAGATAGGTGTGAGATTATGATTACTGGCAGAACAAAACACTTTTTATCCCTGTGCGGTGAGCATTTATCGGTAGACAACATGAACAAAGCTATTGAACTGATTGCCAATGAATATGATATAAGTTTTGAAGAGTTTACGGTATGTGGTATTCCGTATGAAGGGTTTTTTGCCCATGAATGGTTTATCTCTTGTGATGATGATCGCCTGATGGGCAAGGAGAATGAGATACGCGATAAATTAGATATGACGCTCAAAGTTCTTAACGACGATTATCGAGTAGAGCGTTCAGCAGCTCTTACAGGTGTAATGGTTAACTTACTTCCTACGCAAAAGTTTTATGATTGGATGGCTGTTAACGGTAAAGTGGGGTCTCAAACAAAATTCCCAAGAGTGTTAAAGAATGAACTAGTAGAAAGCTGGAAAAACTTCTTGAGCTCCAGTAATTAGTAAAAGTATGCTAAGCAAATTCAAAGTCGCCAAATGTCTCGCTTACCTCATCGAGAATAGCAAGAATTTCTTTTGGGTCCATCGTTGAAACAAGCCTAGTTCTGTAATCTTTAAAATGCGCTATACCTCTAAAATAGTTGGTGTAGTGTCGTCTCATTTCTACAATACCTAAAACATCACCTTTCCATTTCATTCCGAATTCGAAATGACGCTTACACACCTCTACCCTATCGGCAATAGTAGGTGGAGCAAGGTGCTCTCCTGTTGCTAGATAGTGCTTGATCTCATTAAAAATCCAAGGATAACCAATAGATGCACGACCTATCATGATGCCGTCAACCTTATAACGCTCTTTGTAAAGTTTAGCTTTTTCGGGACTATCTATATCGCCATTACCAAAAATAGGTATGTGAACTCTAGGATTTTCTTTAATCTTACCTATAAGTGTCCAGTCTGCCTCACCTTTGTACATTTGTTTGCGGGTACGACCATGTATACTTAAACCCTTTATGCCTACATCTTGTAAACGCTCGGCTACTTCTTCTATATACTTGGTATCGTCATCCCACCCTAATCGCGTTTTTACGGTAACAGGTAAAGATGTGCTTTTTACTATTTCGGCGGTCATGGCTACCATTTTTGGGATGTCTTGTAAAATGCCAGCACCGGCACCTTTACACGCTACTTTTTTTACAGGACAACCATAGTTAATGTCAATAATATCTGGATGGGCAGCGGCAGTTATCTCGGTAGCTTCCCGCATAGATTCAATGTCATTACCAAAAATTTGAATGCCAATAGGTCTTTCATACTCAAATATGTCGAGTTTTTGGCGGCTTTTCACAGCGTCACGAATTAGTCCTTCAGAGGAAATAAACTCTGTGTACATTAAGTCTGCACCGTGTTGCTTGCAAACCGCACGAAAAGGAGGATCACTCACATCCTCCATTGGAGCGAGAAGTAAGGGAAAGTCTCCGATTTCTATATTGCCTATTTTCACCATATTTGCCCGAATTAATAAAATGGACGATTTACAAAGCGGCAAAGATACAGAAACAACTTATGCAAGACCTGATAGAATGCAAGCCGTTCTTCATTTTGTTATTGGTTTTTTGTTTTTCATAGGCTGTGTTATGCTATTAGGCGGCATTGCAGTGGCATTGCTATCCCTGTATTACTATGGCGATGCGAGTGGTTTGAAAGACAGCGAAGCGCTGATGAGCAAGCTTTATTCTCAAAATCTGCTCTTAAAGATTTTTTTATTTAGTTCATCATCTTTACCACTTTTGGCAGCAGCTTTTATATCACTTCGATTTATCAAAGCATCTCCGCGTGATTTTTTAGTACTGAATACGCCTCAAAGTAAAAAATGGTTTCTGTATTCGCTCCTGTTTGTTTTGGTAAGTATGCCATTAATGAGTTCGTTACTCGAACTCAATATGGCGATAGACTTAACTAAATGGCCAAATCTAAAGAATTGGATAGATACTCAAGATAGTGCGGGTAACCAGACCTATGAAGCAATGGTGGGAAATGGAGGATTTGTTTCATTCATAACGAGTCTAGTATTTATGGCACTTATTCCTGCAATAGCAGAAGAAATTTTCTTTAGGGGTTTCTTAATGAATGTTTTCAACGGAATATTCAAAAATATGCACGTGTCTATTTTAGTAACGGCACTTCTTTTCAGTGTAATCCATTTTCAGCTGTTAAAAGTAATCCCAATGTTCTTCTTGGCCACGGTTTTTGGATATGCGGTGTACTGGACTGGATCTTTGTGGACTTCCATAATAGCGCACTTCGTAAACAACGCAATAGCAGTTATTATGCTGTATTATTATGCCGAGGGTGATTACGGAAAAGTGTTGGAACAAGGAGAATCCTTACCTTTGGCAGCAACTGTGCTCATGGCCGTTATCGTTGTGACCATCTTCATCTATATTCAAAAAAACAGTAACACTAAAACACAAAATTTTTATGTCTAACCTAGGTTTACGAATAATATTTGGCAGCATCTATGTCGCACTTATGGTGGGCGGTGCAGTTCTTGGTGTTCCCTATTTTGGGTTGCTTATGGCGCTTATTGCCTTTCTTTCATTGTACGAAATGAGCGCACTTGCCAAAAAAGAAAGTGCACAGCATGTATGGTTAAATCCAATGTTGTTTGCTGGGGTTATTTTGTATGTAAACTTTGTAGATGCCAAAGAAATAGGCTTAAATCACTTTATAGCTGCATGGATACTGCAGTTAGTATGCTTGTACTTTTCGTACATGGATTTAAAAAATAATTTCATTCTAAATTACATCTCAGCGTCATTGTATTTATGGCTTCCTATTGGGCTGCTGGCAATGTGGTTTAATCAAAATCCTTCCACAAGTACAGCATATGTTTTATTTTATTTAATAGCCATCTGGCTATATGATTCTATGGCATATGTGGTAGGAAAATGGCTTGGAAAAACACCGATATTTCCGAAGGTGTCTCCTAAAAAAACAATAGAAGGAACAGTGGGAGGAACTATAGTTACTGTATTGATAATGAGCATTTTAAATGCATATTGGTTTCAATTGAATGAACCTATATACCTACTTACGGTTGTAATTATTTTCTTTGCTACTTTTGGTGATTTTGTGGAGTCCTATATGAAACGAAAATTAGGCGTAAAAGATAGCGGCACACTCATACCAGGGCACGGTGGGATATTGGACAGACTGGATTCTATATATCTATCGGCATTGCCATTTATCATTATCCTACTCTTACTGCATTAAAAAAGTTAGTAAAGTTAGATTTGACAAAGTTTAGAATAAATACATTTGCCGACGTAGTAATACCTTAAATAATAAAAAAATAAATGAGTTTAAAATTCAAAGAACCAGCTCCTATTACGGATCACTTAAATCCGTTGGAGTCTATGATGCAAAGATTTGACGAGGCAGCCAACATTTTAGGCCTAGATGAGTCTACGTATAATGCGTTAAAATCGCCAGAGAAAGCTGTGATTGTAAGTCTTCCAGTTACGATGGATGACGGAAAAATAAAAGTATTTCAAGGTTACAGAGTAGTACACTCTTCTAAATTAGGCCCAAGTAAGGGTGGTATTCGCTATTCTATGGGAGTAAATTTAGATGAGGTAAAAGCTTTAGCAGCTTGGATGACATGGAAATGTGCGGTTGTAGGTATTCCTTACGGTGGAGGTAAAGGTGGTATTCAATGTGACCCTAGAACCATGTCCGATGGTGAATTGGAAAGATTAACCAGGGCATTTACAGGAGCAATGAGAGATGTTTTTGGCCCAGAAAAAGATATTCCAGCGCCTGATATGGGAACAAATCCTCAAACTATGGCTTGGATTATGGACGAGTATTCAAAGCTTGTTGGTCAAGCCTCTCCTGCAGTAGTAACGGGAAAACCGTTAGTACTAGGAGGTTCTTTGGGTAGAGTAGAGGCTACCGGAAGAGGAGTTATGGTATCTACGCGTAGCGCTATGGCAAAACTTAAAATGACGCCAACACAATGCACTTGTGCGGTTCAAGGATTTGGTAACGTTGGTAGTATTTCTGCAAAGCTTATTGAACAACAAGGTGTAACTATTGTTGCAATATCAGACGTAAGTGGCGCGTATTACAATCCGGATGGATTAAACGTAGAGGAAGCTATTGAGTATGTAACCAAGCATAAAAGTCTAGATGGTTACAAAGGCGGTAACATGATTACAAATGAAGAATTGCTCGAATTAGATGTTGATATTCTGGTACCTGCTGCGCTTGAAGACCAAATTACAGAGGAAAATGCAGGTAGAATAAAAGCGAAATTAATTGTAGAAGGTGCAAACGGACCTACGGCTTCTACAGCAGATAAAATATTAGACGAAAAAGGAATTTTAGTAGTTCCTGATATACTTGCTAATGCAGGAGGTGTTTCGGTATCATACTTTGAATGGGTGCAAAACAGGTTAGGTTATTTCTGGACAGAAGAACGTGTTAACAGAAGAGCCGACCGTATTATGAAGCTTGCTTTTGATAACGTATATAAAACGTCTAAGAAACATAAATGTAGCATGAGAACGGCAGCGTATGTAGTTGCTATCGAGAAGGTTGCAGACACTCTAAAATTAAGAGGTATATTTTAATGAAGTTACATAGAGAAGGGTACAAAATAATTTTAATTTCCACGTTATTGTTTTCGGGGATACTTTTTGGTTTATCCGAAATGGACGCCCCACAATGGCTGGTAGTATTATTAGGTATTCCTCTTTTAGTACTTTATGTGCTTATTATTCGATTTTTTCGCGATCCAGCTCGTTACGCCAATACAACACTAAATGGCGTAACGAGTCCTTGCGATGGCAAGGTGGTAGTTATAGAAGAGGTAGAGGAAACAGAGTATTTTAAGGATAAACGAATACAAATTTCTGTGTTTATGTCTCCTTTAAATGTACACGTGAATAGGAATCCAATTTCGGGTGTAGTAAGTTACTTCAAATATCACCCTGGCAAATACTTGGTAGCTTGGCATCCTAAGTCAAGTACAGAGAACGAAAGAACTACCGCGGTTATAAAGTCTGATACGGGTACTGAAATACTATTTAGACAAATAGCGGGTGCGGTTGCTCGACGCATCAGATGGTACATCAAACCAGGAGATAAAACCACCCAAGGAGAAGAAATGGGTTTTATTAAATTTGGCTCGCGCGTAGATATTTTTGTTCCTGTAGGAACAAAAATAAATGTGGAGATCAATCAAACGGTTACGGCAGCAGAAACGTTATTAGCCACCTACACCTAAATCATTAATGAGTATTCACGAATACTTAGAAAAACATCTTCCTGCTTCAAAGGCGAATGCTATTGTGGATTATCTACAGGAGCATAAGTGCTTGCTAAAAATAACTAAACCCCGAAAAACCAAACGAGGGGATTTTAGGCAAAATGGTCGTGAGTTATGTATATCTGTCAATCACGATGACAATTCATATCGCTTTTTGTTCACGCTGGTGCACGAAATTGCTCATCTTAAAACCTTCCATCTACACAGAAACAAGGTAAAACCACATGGTGAGGAATGGAAGTCTAATTTCAAAAATCTTTTTTATCATTTTCAAATGGAAGAAGAATTTGGAAAGGATGAAGCTGTTTTTAAAGTGGTGGCGTATGAATTAGAAAACCCCAAAGCGTGCAGTGGCGTAAATGTTACGCTAGAGAAAGCATTTAGTTTGTACGACGAAATGGAAGGATTGTATCTAGAAGAAGTTCAAGAAGGGCAATTATTCAATTTTAGAGAGCAAGTGTATCAAAAATTGGAGACAAGGAGGTCACGAGTGTTGTGCTTAAATGTTGTTAACAATCGAAAATATACCATTAATAAGGCGGCGTTAGTGCGGTTAAGCTAAAAACGTAAAAAGTAAATTTTACAGGTAAACCGGGAGTTAATGAAAATTAGGTCGATGAAAGACGTGCACTAACCTATGTTTCTTTACGACTAGGTAGTGCATGAGCTTGAAGTACCGCTTTTTTACCTGCTTTAACAGCCGTTGATCCTTTGGTGGTCCACAATTCTTTTCGTGCTACTTTCAATGCTTCTGTGAGGTATATGATGGGTGGCGGATAGTTCGTTTTTATCCCAAATAATTGCCTTTCCATATCATTTACCTTCCAGGGTTCATGAATGTGAGTTGCCGGAAAACCTGCCAGTTCTGGCACCCATTTTTTGATAAATACGCCTTGGGGGTCATGATCTTTAGACTGCTTAATGGGATTATAAATTCGAATGGTATTAATGCCAGTTACCGAGGCTTGCATCTGAAACTGAGGATAGTGAATTCCAGGCTCAAAATCGGTAAACTGTCTGGCCAAGTGTTCAATACCATCGTCCCAATTTTGTAGCAATGCATGGGTAAGAAAAGAAACCAATAGGGCGCGCATTCTAAAATTTAAATACCCCGTAGTACACACACATCGCATACAGGCATCCACTAATGGTATACCGGTATTACCCTTTTCCCATTGCTGGATGTAGTCGATGTTTCGTTCTCGGACATAGGAGGTATATGCTTTGTTCTGAGGTAAATATTCCATTTCGACCTCTTGCTCAAATTTTTGAATAAAATGACAATGCCACCGTAATCGGGATAAAAAAGCATTTAAATTTTTCTTATTCCCATTCGTTTTGGCCTGATATGCCGATTGGTATACGGTTCGGATACTGATATTCCCCCAGGCAATGTGAGCAGACAAACGGCTGCAAGAAGATCTGCTCTCTAGCGGTTTCGAAATCAAATACATGTATTGTTTTGATCGATGTTGAATGAAATCTTGAAGAACTGCTATGGCGTGGGTTTCACCACCACGTTGTATCTCTGGGTCGCTGCTCAGTTGTTTAAAGTATTCTGGCTGAAATTTATCCGTTTTCCATTGCACGGTTTTAAGCTGATGTACAGACGAATCTAGTTGTGGATCGTGCATAAAAGTGTACCATTCTTTTATCCAGTCTTTTCTGTTTTTTAAGAACCGTATCACACCGTTTTGTTGAAATTCCACCCAACGTATAGCTTTTGAATCTATCCATTTTTTTAGTGCTTTATCTATAGTGTAAGAAAAATTTAAACCAGTTTCTTGGTACGAATAGATGCACTGCACCTCAAAGATACTTGCAATCTCCTGCATGATCAAAATAGTATCTCCTTCTAAAACCGAGAAATGAAGCTCCTGGCGTTTGAATTGTCTTGCCATGTCCTTAAGGCTATCTTTAACAAATTGCCAATGGCGCGCTGCGTAGTGTGGATTTTGAATATACTTCGGATCCAAAATATAGAGTAGCAAAGTAGGGGTAGTGCTGGAGGCTGCCATTTCAAGGGGTTTATGATCCAGCAATCGCAAATCTCTTTTAAACCAAACGATATTAATTTCTTCTTTGTGCAATGCTTAGAGTAAAACCGCTAGACCGTTGAGTTTGTTCACCTATATCAAAACTAAAATACTGCGGTATGAATCACGTCAATTTCCCGAATTGGAATACGTACACCCAAGAAGTTACATAAACATCCTTGGGTTGCACAGAATTAAAAAATGAAAAGGCTGCATATCCTTCAAATTAGTAACACATAAAACCAATACCTGCATGCGATTTTAATCTCTGACCTCACTTGGCAGAAAACTTTTTAGGTAAGCTTGGAAATGACTGTGGAATGAATTTACCATAAAAGAAGCCCAAGACCGCAGCAACTGCCCTATGGACGAAATAGAAACCCGCTATGGCAGCTGGATGAAATGGGGTGAGGTGATAATGTGATGGATGTCTAGTCAATAGATAACGGTTTCGGGCTTGGCGAAGGTGGCGATTTTCACCACAAATGTTGATGCGGAGAACCAAAACTTTGATGAACCACAAATGTGTCTGCGGAGCACTGAACCGCCACTTTTGCCAAACCCGTGTTATGCCTTCGTTGTTCATTTTTGTCGTTACATTTTGTCATAAATTGGTCTCGGTATTCGCTTTAATATTGTCGCAATTAGTCGCCAGCGTTTTGTAACATAAGCAACCTTTTTTTTGCTAATAATTGCTTTGTAAATTTGTCTAACCGTTTTTTCAAC
>CAMDBP010000068.1 GCA_945889315.1 Chitinophaga pinensis | reverse complement strand
TTTTTAATAAATTTTAAACAAAAAAAAAGGATGATAATCGCTAAACTATCATCCTTTTTAGAAATAATTTTTTTGTTACTTAAGCAGCAGATTCATCTGCTCTGCTCAATGCATAAATCACTAAACCGAAACCGATTTTGTTGATCGCATCTGCAACGTTGTAAACGATATCCATTGCATTAAGAGCTGCAGCAGTATCTTGAACTAACTGAATACCAAATAGTCCACCTGGAGTACCAAGTATGTAACCTAATGGATAGATAGCCCATCCAACTAGAACAAACCAACCAAGTACTTTTGTAGCTTTAGCAACTTGTGCACCTGCAGTTTGAGCAAGTTTAGAAACTTCTCCAAACCAAACTAGGTAAACGATGTAGAAGTAAGCAATACCAGAGATAACACCCCAAAGTACACTACCGTCTCTGTCTAATACTTCACCTACGTAACCTGTTACTAGCATCACTAGTGAAGCAAAGATTAATTTCCAAAGCAAAGCAATTTTAGCACCTGCTTTTTTAGTGATTAAATAAAACTCTACACACATCAATGGAACAGTTAAGATCCAATCAACGTAGCGGAAGAAAGTTGGAGATTCTCCAGTCTCAAGGTTGTAACTTCTCATGTAGTAGTAATGAACCGCTGCAATAAAAGTAATTAAACCAGATACAAGCACTGATGTTCTCCATTGTTTAGAGGTGTTGTTTAACTCTAAAAAGAAAAATACTGATGCAGCCATCATAGCCATAGTTCCGATGAAGAACGTAAACGCGACATAATTGTCGCTAGCAATTTTTAAATGTTCCATTGTTTGTTAATTTAGTTGTTTAATTTTTCTAGTTGTTTGTTCAAATTAACAATATTTTTTTTGAAAAGTTCGTCGATTAATAATAATATTTTGACAAAAAAAAATAGCTTAAAGTATTTTTTTAAATTTAAAACGTTCACAATTAATTATTTAGGAAATATTTTTTCTTAAAATTTTTCTTAAAATATTACTTAAATTGATAAAAATTTTATAAAAAATTGCCTTCTGCAGATGATTAAATAATTAATCATTAACGTTTTTCTTTAAAATATCAATCTAAACTACCGTATGATATAATTTCCTTTCATCTTGGACACATTTTACAGCCATGTAAAGAATTTGGTATAAAGAAGAACTTTTAAGCAACACAATAATGGGCAAATACCAATTAACAAGACTTAAAATGAGTGACAAAAAATTGGATCGTATGGTATTCCAATTCACATAAGACTATTTATTTGTGGTACAATTTTAAAAATGCGAGTTTGAACCTTTACGTATACTTCCTACAACTCTAAAGAATGATTGACAACTTACTAAGATTTTGCTCCGATTTTATTCAACTCACAGAATTAGATAAAGAAGCGATTGCCCTCAATTTCAAGCCAATTAAACTCAAACGAAAGGACTTTTTGCTTAAAGAAGGTATGGTTTGTGATTTTGTTGCATTTTTAAATTCCGGAGTCATCAGACACTATCACATTAAAGATGGCAACGAAATAACGTGTGATATTACTTTGCATAACAATTTTATAACCGACTTCAAAAGCCTTACTCAAAACATATCTACAAATTATTATTTTCAAATTCTTAAAGACGCTGAATTATTTATAATTAAAAAGAACGACTTATTTAGGCTTTATTCTGAAAATAGGAATATAGAATCTTTTGGGCGAATAATGGCTGAGCAGGTGGCACAGCGGACAACAGACATTGCTATGTCATTATCATCTGAAAAGCCCGAAGAAAGGGTTGAAAAATTGATTAAACAAAGACCTGATTTATTTCAAGAAGTGCCACAGCGTTTTTTGGCAAACCTTTTAGGTATAAGCCCTGAAAGTCTTAGTCGAATTAGAGCCCGACGAAAATCTTAACAATAGTCAACAGAAAGTAGTAACTAATACCAAGATCATTGTGCTAACAATTTTTAAAAAAGCACCATGAAAAAGTCCATTTTGATATTAGCCGTTGTTCTTGTAACAACAAGTCTTTTTGCACAAGAAAGATCCAATTTCTTTCAAAACCAAATTTTGGGTAAGAGTAAAAACCCAGCTCCTTTGCAGTTAAGTGTTGACGCTTATCCATTTTTATTCATTTCAAGCGGTGGCGGTGGAAGCCTTGGACTTGAATTTGGCAATTGTCAAGTTGGAGTAATTGGTTTTACCGTCGCACCGCCAGACTATATTAAAAACACATTCTTTGAAAATGCCGATAATGTTGCAGTAAGACGGAATAATGCAATTGAACTTTTTGCAAACTACTATTTGCGCAAGAACAGAAAAGGCATTTATGCGGGAATATTAGGCGGACCAGAGTGGTTTATGATGGAGGATAAAATAAGTGGGGCCAAAGAAACCATCCTTAAAAACTACGTTGTGCCTAGATTGGGGTTAAGGGTTTTCCCGTTCAAAAAAAATTTTTATGCAGACGCCAGTTTTGGTTGGAGCTTTAATTTGAGCGGCACGGATTCAAGGACTTTAGGACAAACCACATACAATGCTTCCGCAGGCGGTTTTATCTATTTTCTTCAAGTTGGAGTGAGGTTTAATTTGAAAAATTACGAATAACGTCAAATTCGTTATTAGGACGGTACAGATATGCTTTATCACAAGCTATACCAAAAACTGAATAACTAAGCTGAATCGTAGTCCTTATAGCTAGTTGCAGTACTTTGTTATGTATTCAAACCCTACTTCTTGAGCCTTTTGCCAATAAACGCATGCATCATCTTTATTACCCAGTCGATACTCCGCTATGCCTAAGTTAAAATAAGCAAGCTTCGCATCCAAGTGATTATAGAATATAGCCTTTTTAAAGTCTAACCGTGCACTTTCGTATTCTTCAAGTTGGATATAGAAAAATCCTCGATCAAAGTAATAAACTGGATTATTATCTTCTATTGTAATTGCCCGAGTATAGTCTCTAGCGGCTAGACTGTATTCATTTTGTTTTGAATAACATTCACCTCGAATAGCAAAGGCACTCGCATCATCTGTGACATTGAGTATATAAATATTAAGATCTTGGATTGCTTTATTATACCGACCAAACTCATATTGGTATTTACCTCTCAAATAGAACGCATCCATCATTGTTGGATTAATAAGTATACATTGATCTAGGTCTGTAATACACCCCATGGTATCTTTCAGCAAGTACCGAACCCTTGCTCTTTGTATAAACTCATTTGGACTACTGGCCTTTAACGTCACAATCTTTTCCATGTCCATATATGCAGCGGGCTTTTGCTCTAGCTTTACCAATAAATCTAATCTTGAAAAATAGCCATTTATATCACCAGGATTAAGTAAAATATACATATTCAAATCATTGAGGGCTTTTTGCGACTCATCCGTTGCCATATATACGAATGCTCGATTATAAAACGCATCGCTTATTCCCGGATCTAACTTAATACACTGATTCAGATCTTTTAAGGCTTTCTCAAATTGACCTAATTCTGCAAATACACTTCCCCTACCCCAATATGCTTCTGCAAAGTTTGGATTTTTAACCAATGAGGAGTCAAAA
This sequence comes from Chitinophaga pinensis, assembly GCA_945889315.1. Lineage (GTDB taxonomy): Bacteria > Bacteroidota > Bacteroidia > NS11-12g > UBA9320 > UBA9320. The sequence goes on along the minus strand of CAMDBP010000068.1, from coordinate 5,193 downwards.
TCTTTGATAGCTCCTAGCAGATTCCCCTCTTCAAATTTATCAATTCCAGCATTATAATAGGTTACTGCCTCTTGTGCTTTTGAGATAAACGCAATTACTATGAACAATAGACTAAAAACGAACTTCATATTATTTTCTTGCAATGATATAATTACCTTTCGCAATTATTGCACCGCTGTTTCCACAGTGCTTTTTAAAATTGATACACAAATGAACATATTAGGCAAAAAAGAGATTAAGTTATTCCTGCTGTTGGGTGGTTTTTTTATTGCTAATGCTCTTATAGCCGAATTTATTGGCGTTAAAATATTCTCCTTAGAAGCTACATTAGGAATAGCCCCTTTGCACTATATGCTGTTTGGTGAACACATGAGTTTCAATCTTACTGCTGGCGTTATTTTATGGCCTGTAGTTTTTATAATGACGGATATTATAAATGAATACTATGGCAAAAAAGGAGTCCAGTTTCTATCTTATCTCACTGTTGGTTTAATATCATTTGCATTCTTAATGGTATTTGCTGCGATACATTTAGCTCCAACAGATTGGTGGATTAATAGTGCCTCAAGTCAAGGAGTTCCCAACTTTCAGCTAGCCTTTGCAAAAATATTTGGACAAGGGCTCTGGATTATTTTGGGTTCACTGGTAGCTTTCCTAATAGGTCAAATGCTAGATGTTGCTGTTTTTCACAAACTTAAAAAAATAACAGGCGAACAAAAAATATGGCTCAGAGCTACCGGTAGCACGCTAGTTAGTCAGTTTATAGACAGTTTTGTTGTCCTTATAATTGCTTTTAAACTGGGTGCAAACTGGAGCTGGGAACTTGTCTTGGCGGTTGGTTTCAATAATTACTTTTACAAGTTTTTTGTGGCGGTGGTTCTTACGCCCGTTATATATATAGCGCATAATCTTATTGACCTCTACCTGGGTAAAGAATTGGCCGATCAAATGAAGGAAGAAGCAGGAAAATGAAATATTCTGGTCGAACGTATAAGATAGTGATTTAGAAGCATTGATAATTGTCTCTCCCGTATTTTAGAAATCTATTCTCTTCGGTAACTTCCGTGGTAATTCTTTAATTACTATTAATTACTAAATACGTATTGCAAAATATTAGCTCCCATTTGCAGTGCTTTAAGTCGCTTTTCTTCGCTGTCGTTATAAATTCCGGGATCTTCCCAGCCATTACCTAAATCACATTCGTAATCATAATAACAAACCAAGCGACCTTTATAAATGAGTCCAAAACCTTGTGCTGGTTTGCCATCGTGTTCGTGTATTTTGGGCAATCCATTGGGAAATTTATACCTCTGGTTGTAAATGGGATGATTAAAGGGCAACTCCACAAAATCAAGTTCGGGAAAAACCTTTTTCATTTCGGGTCGCACGTACTTATCTAAGCCATAGTTATCGTCTATATGCAAAAACCCGCCGGCCATCAGGTATTTGCGAAGATTACTGGCATCTTTAGAACTAAACAAGACATTACCATGCCCGGTCATATAAATATAGGGATAGTTAAAAATTTCACTACTTCCCGCTTCCACTATTTCATCTTGCGGATTAATACTTGTTTTTAAATTTTGATTGCAAAAATTAGCAAGGTTAGGTAAGGCTGTTCTGTTAACGTACCAGTCGCCACCGCCATCATATTTTAGCTTGGCTATTTTAATAGAATAGTCCGTTTGAAAACTAGACAATAAAATAATAAATGCAAGAAGAATGCTATACTTCATATAAGGATCACGAAAATAAGAAATTCCATCTTACTGAAACCGGGTAACGGCCACAATAGCCGCAGTCTCTGTACGCAACCTAAACTCACCCAAATCTAAGCCTTGAAAACCTAGTTTGAATGCTTGTTCCACTTCTTGTATTGTAAAGTCACCTTCGGGTCCTATCAAGATCAGTTTATTACTTAATTTGTTATCTAATACTTGGGATGCACTCTTTGGCTGTTCAGGGTAACAATGCGCGATGTACCTTGCTGTAGCCTCTATTTTTAGAACATCTGCATATTCCATTTCTATCACCGCTGGAATGTAAAATCGTAGACTTTGTTTCACTGCCGATACAGCTTTTTTCTCCAATCGTTCTATATTGGTGCGAGTACGCTCAGTATTTTTGGTATGCATAAGCACGATTCGCTCCACTCCTATTTCTACCAATTTTTCGACCATCCACTCCAGTCTATCTCTATTTTTTGTGGGCGCTATAGCTATGGTGATATTTTCAGATTTTTGCTTGGTTTCGGTGCTAAGTATGGTACACTCGACATCTCGCTTATTGAGTTTATCTATACCGCACGTGTATCTATTTCCCTTTCCATCTATCACGTAGATAATTTCACCTACTTTTTTGCGAAGCACAAGTGCGCAGTGAGCTGCTTCTTGGTCTTCGAGGGTTAGTGAGTCTCCAGCTATGGATTGGGTATAAAATAGATTATTCAAGTCTATCCCTTAATCCAACGCTTTTAACTCAGTTACCAGTTCCGTCAAGACTTTTTTTGCATCACCAAAAAGCATTTGGGTTTTATCTCTGAAAAACAGTTCGTTTTCGATACCAGCATACCCAGCATTCATACTTCGCTTATTTACAATGCAAGCTTTGGCATTTTCTACATCCAGTATTGGCATTCCGTATATCGGACTACTCGGATCATTTTTAGCTGCGGGATTTACCACGTCATTAGCTCCTACTACCAGGACCACATCGGTCTGCGCAAACTCAGGATTAATGTCTTCCATCTCCTTTAGCTTGTCATACTCTACATTACTTTCTGCCAACAATACATTCATATGACCTGGCATACGCCCAGCAACAGGATGTATAGCATAAGTAACCTCTACCCCTCTGGATTCTAAAATAGTTTCTAATTCTTTGATCACGTGCTGTGCTTGTGCCACTGCAAGACCATATCCCGGAACAATAATTACTTTCTTACTATAATTTAATTGCACGGCAAGATCACTAGGACCCACTTCTTTTACATTGCCCTGAGGTCCTGCAACACCTGCTGATTCAGTTCCTGCACCGAATGCTCCAAATATCACATTAAACAGAGGTCGGTTCATCGCTTTACACATTACCAAGGTAAGCAAGGTTCCTGCACTACCTACCAGTATTCCACCTGTAAGCATTACTTGATTTCCATATAAAAAACCGCCAAAAGCCGCTGCTAGTCCGGTAAATGAATTTAACAATGAAATAACTACGGGCATATCTGCACCACCGATGGGCAACACAAACAAAATACCGTAGGCAATAGACGCAAAAAACAAAATGTACAAGTGCATTTCGTCAGCAGTTCCTGACCAAACTATCCATGCTGAATAAGCAAATAAGCCAAACATAATCGCGGTATTGATGAGGTTGTATTGCGGCAATCGAATAGCATTTTTTAGGGTGCCATTTAACTTTGCCCAAGCGATCATACTGCCACTAAAAGATACTGACCCTATAACCATTCCTGCCAGTATGACTGCCATATTGGTAGGATTACTTGTATTGTGATGAAACTCTACCAAACCGATAAGAGCAGCACATGCACCACCCATACCGTTGAATAGCGAGACTAATTCTGGCATTTTAGTCATTTGTACACGCTTGGCAGTAAGCCAACCAACGACAGTACCAATTGCTATAGCTCCAAAAATAAGCCCGTATACCAGAGGACTTACCGCTCCGTCATGAAACACTATTGCCGTGAGGATAGCTGCTATCATACCAACCGCTGCTAAAGAATTTCCTTTCTTTGCGGTTTTAGCATTACTTAGCATTTTCAGTCCTAATATGAAGGTAACTGAAGACAATAAATATATAATGTGTTGTATCTCTAAATTCATTATTTTTTCTTGAACATCTCTAACATTCTATCTGTCACTACAAAACCGCCTACCACATTTAGCGTTCCTAAAAATACAGCAATGGTGCCAAGGGCCAGCGCTAGGTAATTGTCTGTTTCTGTGTTTAGCATGAGTAAAATGGCTCCGACCACTACCACACCGTGAATAGCATTAGCGCCAGACATCAGTGGTGTGTGGAGTACTGCAGGCACTTTACCTATCACTTCTACTCCTACGAATATCATCAAGATGACGATAAAAATCATGTCCTTATTTTCTGTGAAAAATTCTATCATTTCAATTTTATTTAAACGTTAAATTTTTTGGGCTTAGTTACTTGGTTACCAGAGTTCCAATAGTTATCTCATCCTCCATATCCCATTTAAAGTTGCCTTCACTTACCATATGCGATAAAAATGTATCGATGTTTCGGCTCAGCAATTCACTGGCATTGGTTGGTATTTGAGCGGGGAAGTTGCTTATCCCTACTATCTTTACTCCGTTGTGTATTACTGTTTCGTCTGCTTTGCTCAGTGCAGTATTACCGCCTTTGGCAACAGCCATATCCACTATTACAGAGCCATTTTTCATCATTTCGATTTGCTCTTGACTAATCAGAATAGGTGATTTTGCTCCTTGCACTAACGCAGTGGTAATTACTAAGTCGGCTTGCGCCAATGATTTATTAACCGCAGCTTTTTGCTTGGCTAAATATTCTTCAGATACTTCTTTGGCATAACCGCCTTCTACCTGCACCCCTGCACCGTCATCTTCTACACTAATAAATTTAGCGCCTAATGATTCTGTTTGCTCTTTGCACTCCATGCGCACATCTGTAGCCTCCACAATAGCGCCAAGTCTTTTAGCCGTAGCAGTGGCTTGTAATCCTGCCACGCCTACGCCAAAGATCAAGACTCTAGCCGGCGTAATAGTACCCGCTGCGGTAGTTAGCATCGGAAATATTTTACCTAAATTGTCAGCACCACATATCACAGACTTATAGCCTGAAAGATTGGATTGAGAGCTAAGTATATCCATACTTTGGGCTCTACTTATTCTGGGCATAGCATCCAAACTCAACCCTTTCACTCCTTTACTTTCGAGGTTAAGAATAAGATCTTCGTTTAACCTATGAAACAACTGAGACACCCATATTTGACCACTTTTAAGATTAGCTAAATCCTCCGAAGAAGGTGGATTTATTTTAACAATAACATCAGCTAGTCCGATAGCTTCTTTTGCACCGGCAACTATACTTGCTCCTGCATTGATGTAATCGGCATCGGTAAACGCGGCGCTAACACCTGCGTTGGTTTCTAACATCACTTCAAACCCTAAGGACATTAAC
>CAMDBP010000067.1 GCA_945889315.1 Chitinophaga pinensis | reverse complement strand
GCGCATAAAATGAAGGAACTACATTGTGGCCTTGCTTACGTTCTCCAGTAAAAGGAAGCTCATCTGCTATAATGCTAAGAAAAGTAGATTTACCTGTACCATTAGCTCCAATTAGCGCAATTTTATCACCACGTACTATTTCGCGATTTACATCATCAAATAGAAGTTTGTTATTAAATCCTTGCGTAATCTTATTGAGCTCCATGACTACCTTGCCGCTTTGCTTGCCTACTTTAAAGTCTATTTTAAGATTAGATTTATCTTCTTGAATAACCTCAATTTTTTCTATTTTCTCGACCATTTTCACCCTAGACTGAACTGCCTTTGCTTTACTGGCTTTTGCTTTAAATCTATTGATGAATTTTTCTTGCTCCTTGATATACTGCTCTTGGTTGGCTGCTTGTCTCCCAATTAGGTCATCTCGCTCTACTTTGGCTTGAAGATAAAAGTCATAGTTGCCATCCCATAAGTAAAGCTTGTTGTTACTCAACTCAGCCGTTTTATTGATCATTTTATTTAAAAACTCTCTATCGTGTGATACAATAATCACACTGCCTGGATAGCCGCTTAGGTAGTTCTCTAACCATTCAATACTAGGTAAGTCAAGGTGATTGGTAGGCTCATCCATGAGCATAATATCTGGTTCTTCCAATAGCATTTTGGCCAATACTACTCGCATACGCCATCCACCAGAGAATTCTTGCATAGGACGACTAAGATCAGCGGTTTTAAATCCTAGACCTTCTAGAATTTCTGCCGTTTTATTGTCCATATTGTATCCGTCAAGCGCATCAAACTCCTCTTGGTAATCGGCCATACGTTGTATGTTTTCGTCACTTGGATCGGTCTCTAGTAAGGTGTAGAGTTTTTCTAATTCAGCACCTAAAAACATCGCTCTTTTAAATGCACCTTTGGCGTGTTCTAAGATAGTTTGATTACCATCTTCACTAATCATATCTTGAGATAGATATCCTAGATTTACACCGCCTGCTTTATTGATAGAACCCTCACGTATATCGTATTTGCCCATTATGAGTTTGAGCAATGTAGATTTACCTGCACCGTTCTTACCTATTAGGCCGATACGTTCACGTGGTTTTATAAACCAGTCAATGTCTCTAAAAAGGTAATTACCGCCAAACTCAAAGGATACGTTTTGTAAATGAAGCACGTGTTAAATTAAATGGCTGCAAAGGTAGGCCTATTGCCACTCATATAAATAGTCAACCTAAAAAATATACAGACAAGTAATTTCTTTAAAAATTCAGAGGCTAAAAGCACTTTCTTAACCTCCGTATTTTTTTTCTTATTCTTCCAAATCTAATTTGGTTAAGAAATTAGCCACAGAGCGAGGACTAGCAGTTCGTATTCTAAACTTGCCATTTGTCATTTTAGGCCCTTTTTCTTTAATAATATCATTAAACTCTTTATCGGTACTGGCAACGGTTACGCTACCTAGGTAGTAATCGATGTAGAACCAATCATACTTGCTTACTTCAAAGTATAGCGTGTATCGCGCGGTGCTTCTACGTTTGGTAATGACTATTTTGGCGTTTATAGTTTTATTAACTTGATTACCATTTATAGTAGCAATCTGTATAGGCTCAGTTGCAATAAACTGGCGTTTACTCGGAACATAAGCAATGGACATTTTGCTGATAAAAATATTCCTATCTAAATCTCCTTGGGGTTTTAGTTCACCTGTACTAGATGTGTTCTCAATGGCCTTATTTAGCTTTTTGTCATCTAAGTATTCTGCCATTGCATTATAAATAAAGTCATCACTGTTATCGGCAACGAGATTACCACTGCCGTTGTTTTTCATTACTTCGATTATTCTAGTGTAACATTCATCGGGAAGTTTTATATTAAGTGCGAGAATACTATTTAGGGTAAAAGTTGAATCTGCTTTTTTCTTAACTAAGTTACCAGCCATCAAACCACTAAAATTTTCATCTACCTCTAGCCCAAAGTTTAATTTACCTTCACTGTATACCTCACCAGTAGCATCATTAAATGATAGGAAACTTCCTCTTCGGCTTCCTTCGAAAAGTTTCATGCTGTCTCCTACAATAAAACAATTCGAGGTTTCATCATAGTAAAAAACACCCGTATCTGCTGTTATATCCATGTCGGCATAACTTCGTTTAAAGTTAAACATTGTAGGATAGATGTGGGTGCTATCATTGGCTAAACTAACCGCGGCATACATCTTACGTTGGTCTTCGTTTTTGATTTCACGGGCGGGTATTATAATATTACTAGGATTAGGTCTTTGGTTGTACCTAAACCAAGCACTTGGCCATTCTGTCAAACTATGCAGCGGTTTAACGTATCCATTAAATGTAATATCCTCGTTTATACTACTTAACTCAGTAAGACCTTTAAAACCTATTTTAGGACTTACTTTAAATCCTGCAGAGTCTGGCACCGAGCCAGTTGCGATGATGGAAGAATCGGTTTTGCTGACTACACGTATTTTAGTAAAGTACAATACTTGATTGGTTTTATGTTTGTCTTTGTACTTGTAACTTGCAGAGCCACTCAGCGCATATCGCCCTTCTATCTTAAGCTTACCGTCAAAAAGTTCATGGTTCTTATTATCCCGGGAAGCTAGCATTTTTGCTTTTAAAAGTGTTTGCATATCTGCATTTTCACGTATTTCTATCTTTTCGTTGTATGGGAATACTCTACTGTCTGCAACGTCTATATAAGGGACATTATCGGCATAAATAATTCCTAGTTTCATGTCAAAAAGTGCTTTGGTGCTTTCAAATCTCAAGCCTTCTTGAGCAGGGTCCTTGCTTATGAAAATAGATTTTTCTTTAGCTAGTTTAGGACCTTTATTGAGCTCAATAGTTTGTTTATTCATATCCCACTTATATTCATCCATGCTGCTTGCATAAGCGTTGAAAGGGAAGTCAGTTAATTTACCTGTTTCATTGGCTTTAAATTCACCAATTCTATTGGTAAAATTAACATCAGACGCAACATTATAAGATGCGAAGGCTATTTTGTCGCTTGATATTGCACCAATCTCGATTTTAGATATTTTAGCTTTCACTTCATTGGGTTTAAACTTCATGTCGGCAGAGGTAAGTTTGGCTTGGTCCCATGATAAGACTCCATTTCCTGCGAGTTGTGAACTTGTTTGTATCAGATTTCCTTGAAAATCTTGTTTATCGCGTAAGACTTTTACGGTATGTCCATTCGTATTTATAAGCATGCTGTCTTTAGCAGGTAGCCATTTGGTAAGGACATTGATAGCATTTACATTAGGGTATTGTGAATTTTCTTTTATCGTAAATGACTCTGCATTTGCCGTAGTGTAATCTGGCGCAAGTACTATTTCTTGAGAGATAAGTGTAGCTCCTTGATACTCAATAGTACCTCTAGCGGTAAATCCTTCTTCACTCAATTTAATAGCCATTTCACCATTTCCTTTACCACCATACATAGGATAGGTTGTCATAGATTTTTCGAAACCTAAAGAGTAATCACTCATGATTTTAGCTTCAAATCTAAAGTTAGGTAAAATCCCTCCTGCTATAAACTCGCCTGGAAAACTTAACTCAGCAGTCCTGAAATTATCCATGTTTTCGATAGTAAAAGGGTCTACTTCAAAACGAAAACGTTCCTTGTCATATGCACCGTTGTGAATACTTTTTTTATCGTACGCAATCAAGGCTCCTTTTTTACTGGTAAATCTGGGGTATTCTGGAAAATCTTGAAGTCCAGATTTATTTGTTAATCTATCTATTTCTAGGGTTCCATTTATATCTCTCAATACTGATTTTACTGCTACAAGACCTGGTTTACCTGTAAAATCTTCGGTAAAAATTACCATCGAATCTATTTTATTCGAACTAATGTCAAAGTTGTAATAATCAAATGTAAATTGGCTGGAATAGAAATCAAATTTACCTCCCGTTAATCGGCCTCCGAACGACATATTTCGATTGTGTTTCAAAAAGACCATTTGTTCATGCGGAAAAGCATAAACGTTTTGACTGTCGCTAAATCTAAAGGCGCCTACACCTTCTAAAACCAAATTATTACTGAGGAGATCCAAATATGCATTTGGCCTAGCTGAAATGGTAGACGAGAATCGAATGATGTCGTAATCCGCTAGTTTCATGTGAGACAGCACTGCATGATCTAATTTTTTACGTACTTTTATGGTATCCGTATTCGGATTAAAGAAAATGTATCCATTATCCGCCAAATCTATGATTTGTGCTTTGAGATAGACCGGTTGACTCTCCATCCATGCTGCATATTCTGTAAAGGTGAATTCACGTTTTCGGTTTCGTATAACGAAGTCGCGCATTTTGTTTAAAGGATGATATTTCAGCATTCCTCGTGGTATTTTTTCGTAGCGCAATTCCTTATAAAAATCATTAGACTCAATAATGGCTTTGGCTTCTTCTCCGGTCATATCAAACTCGATTTTAGGTAGATCAAGTCTCCAAATTACCTGATCTACGTACATTTCTACTTGGTGATCCGTATTGAAAAAGGGGGCCATTTCTAGCCCTTCTTTTCCTCTGGTTAGCACCAATACTTTTTTTTCTAGGTTCAAATTAAAGTTGAGCTTTGGATGAAAGATTGTGCCACTGTCGCTATAAATTACGACTTCACTTTCTTGAGCAGTTATTTTTCCTTCCTTTAGACTGAAGTACTCAGACTTGGCTGATAATCTTATCTTATTTTTGTACTTTATCGAGACCGTTGCTGGTGATAGCGCAGATCCGTTAGCTACAATTTCTGCTCCTTGCATGGAATAACCCCCCGTAAAAACTACCGTCTTGTCCAAGTAAGATCCTAGCTCTAAGTCTTTTCTAAAAGAAGAAAATTGAGGAAATTTAGATTTTTGAAGGGCATCCTCATCGACATTTTTAGCGCTTGATAATCTATCTTTAAACGAGCCATAAAGCCCCGTTGATAAAAAATCCTTATTGATGAACAGAACAGAATCTACATTTAACTCTGCGCGGTTAAACTGAATGACATAGTCACTTATAATCTCTGCATAGATATTATTAGCGCCAAAGCCTGAGCGTTCCCATGTGACCTTTCCTTTTTTTCCTTGCCATTCGTCTGTATCTAAGTAATAACTGCCTGATGTGTTATAAATTCTTAGCTTATCTGATGCAGCTTGGCAAAATAAATCTACATTTTTAAAGGCGATTTGAACCCTATTATTATCGAAATTAAATCGATAATTATTGGTGGAGGTGTACCACATTTTAGATTCAGAAGCGTAAATAATATTCTCTTTAAATAAATTCTTAGAGGCATTTAAAAGCGTTAGAAATGTTTTATTACCATTTTTGATAGCAGGAAGAAGCGCTTTAGACCAATTGATGTATTTTGCTTCGTCAATAGAATCTTTGGCATAAAGCATCGTTTCGGTAAATAACAAGAATGTAGGTACGCGTAGCTCATTCATCAGCATCAGGTTAGCAACTTCCATAATATTGCGTTGCTCAGGTACTACAAATTTGCCAGAATCCCACTTGGTTGTAAATTGCTTGAGAATTTCCTTCGATTCAATGGTGTTATCGGATTTTATATAATCACTGAACTCATTGATAAATATTTCCGGCTTTTTGGAGAACGAACGTGGCTGTCCAAAGGCTATTGCTGTAAATAACAGTAGGACTATGGTTACTAATAATTTTTTTTTTGCCATTCGTTTAGTTAAATTTAAACTGGGTTTGAAGCCAGTTGTTTGCACTATTTTGCTCAATAAGTATCAAATTATGTTCTGCAGCGGCAAGCACAAGTTGGTCGATATCCGTATCTATAAAGCCACAGAGTATAATACGTCCATCCAAATGTAGTTTTTGAGCAAATTCTGGTAAAAGTTTCAAGTTGATATTTTTAACAATATTACTTACAATGATGTCAAATTTTTCGTTTAGATGTGCAATGCTGTCTGCTTGCAGTACCTCAACGTTTGCTGCGGCATTTAATTGTATATTTTCTCTGGTATTCTCGATACAGTGTATATCATAATCTACAGCAAGTACACGAGAAGCTTTTTTCTGTGACGCCAAAATGGCTAATAATCCACTTCCGCATCCCATATCCAGCACAGTCTTGCCCTTGCAGTCCAATTTTTCAAGTGAAATAGCGCTTAATTGGGTAGTTTCATGATGTCCTGTCCCAAAAGCCATTTTGGGTAGTATGATAATGTCATGCTTTACCTCCTTAGCCGGATGAAATGGAGCTCGGGAGTGAATATGTTCTCCTATGTCTGCATCCTTAAAATTGTCTTCCCATACTTGGTTCCAATTCTGATCTTTTTCCTCGCTTATCCGATCTGCCTCTAAACCGAATTGCGTTAAAACATCATTTAGTAATGCTTGATTGAACTGATTTGAGTTACAATAGGCGATAAGTGTCCCTTGTTCGTATGAGGAGCCATCAAATCCATTTTCTTGTAGTAAAAACGAAACGGTTTCCTCTAAATCTTCATTACATTTTATGTGTACAGCAGTGTAGCTCATGTGTATTTGCTACAATAATAATTTGTAAAAAAGTATAGATGTGCCTGTATGCTTAATTTGTTGGTAAAGAGATTGTTTACTAAAAGGATTTTTTTCGGGTTTAGTGCTGTTGGATGTAAAGTAGAGTGTTTGGATTACTTGTTTTAATCTCTAAAGTTACTGGTTTTTTGACTATGATGTATTGTGCTCAGGTTATGTGCACTACATAATTAGTGGACAACACTTAACGTACACCTAATCATGGTTTAAAATGAAATAATAAATTTGTGGAGTGAACATTAAACTTACAAGACCACTAGTTATTTTTGATTTGGAAACTACTGGAGTGCAGGTAGCTACGGATAGAATTGTAGAAATATACTGTATAAAAATACAACCTGATGGGAGCGAGGAACACTTGCATCAAGTACTGAATCCTACTGTGCCTATTCCACCAGAAGTTTCTGCGATACATGGCATTTGGGATAAAGATGTGATAGACAAACCTACTTTTCAAGAATTTTCTACGATGTTAAATACATTCCTGAGGGACTGTGATTTTGGTGGTTTTAATAGTAATCGGTTTGACTTCCCGTTATTGGCAGAAGAATTCTACCGTGCAGGAGTATCGTTTGATACCAACAGAAAATTTATAGATGCACAACGAATTTTTCATCGAATGGAACCTCGTAATCTTACTGCAGCCTATAAAGTTTATTGCAATAAAGAACTAACGGATGCACACAGCGCCAAAGCAGATACGGTTGCCACATGGGAAATAATTAAAGCACAAGTTGATTACTACCCTGAAATAATTGGTGATATTGATTTTCTAAATGAGTTTAGCGGCGAATCTGAATTTTTTGATTTTGCGCGTAGAATAAAGCGAGGCGAAAACGGAGAAGCCTACTTTAACTTTGGAAAGTATGCTGGTCAAAAAGTAGTGGAAGTATTTAAAGAAAATCGTGGGTATTATGATTGGATGATGAAAGGTGATTTCCCAGAAAATACCAAAAGCGTGATTACGAAACTGGCTTTACTCAGTAAAAATCAATAAGACTAAATGCTTCTTATTCAAAGTCTTCTGAGTGAATGGTGTGTAATTCATGTGAGGCTAACATGCCCGTTTTCTGCTCACTCTTAATTTTAGATTGAGATCGAATTGCAATTTTTAGTAAAATGCTAGTCACTAATTAACGGGGTAAAACTAACTTCGCACTTTATGCAATTAGCAGATCATCATAGCTTAGAAGATATTCGTGCCATTCTCCAGGGAGGTGAGCATGTTGAACTTTCTACCTCAGCCAAACAAAAAATAGAAAAATGCCATACTTATTTGTTGAATAAAGTAACGCAAGATGGTCCTCCTATTTACGGGGTTAACACAGGTTTTGGGTCACTTTGCAATACGGAAATTGATAAGAACGACTTAACGCAATTACAAATTAATTTGTTGCGCTCTCATGCTTGCGGCGCAGGTGCTTATGTGCCCAGAGAAATTGTAAAACTGATGCTCTTACTTAAAGCACAAAGTTTAAGTTATGGGCATAGTGGCGTTCAATTAGCTACGGTAGAAAAGTTGTTGTATTTTTACAATAAGGATATTATTCCTGTGGTATATGAGCTAGGAAGTTTGGGCGCCAGCGGCGACTTAGCTCCACTCAGTCATTTGGCGTTACCGCTTATCGGTGAAGGAGAAATCTGGAATTATACGGCAAACCAACGTGAGAAAGCGCCATCATCTAGCCTAAGTTTAGGGCCTAAGGAAGGTCTCGCGTTGATTAACGGTACACAGTTTATGCAAGCATATGGATTGCAGTGCTTGTTCAAAGCAAACGATATCCTGGACCGCGCCGATGTGCACGCAGCTATGTGCTTAGACGCCTACGACGGACGCAAGGAGGCTTTTTGGGCATTTAGCCACCAGATTAGACCTCATAAGGGGCAATTAGCAACGGCAAAAGCTGTGCTCTCACACTTAGAAGGTAGTGCGATTCTATCACAAGAGAAAATTCATGTACAAGACCCATATAGTTTTAGATGTGTGCCACAAGTACATGGAGCAAGTAAGGATGCTTATGACCACGTTGCGGCTGTTTTTGAAACAGAAATTAACTCGGTTACCGATAATCCAAATGTGTTTCCTGACGAAGATTTAATACTAAGCGCAGGTAATTTTCACGGACAACCCTTGGCATTGCAGTTAGATTACTTGGCAATTGCCATAGCAGAAATAGGTAGCATTGCCGAACGAAGAATTTATAGATTATTAGAAGGAAAGCGAGGTTTACCTGCTTTTCTTACCGCTAATCCAGGTTTGGAAAGTGGACTAATGATAGCCCAATACACCGCCGCAAGTATTGTAAGTCAAAATAAACAATTTTGTACGCCCAGTAGCGTAGATACGATAGAAAGTAGCAACGG
>CAMDBP010000066.1 GCA_945889315.1 Chitinophaga pinensis | reverse complement strand
AGATTATCTACGCGTCCTTTTTACTATAAAGTTTTAAAATTATTACGCCTCTTCAATAATACCTCTGGCACTCAAATAACGTTCAGCATCTAAGGCTGCCATACAGCCACTTCCCGCCGCTGTAACCGCTTGACGATAAATTTTATCTTGTGCATCACCACACACAAATACACCCGGTATATCTGTTTTGGCGCTATCTGGGTGCGTTATGATATAACCTGAGTCATCCATTTTTAGATATTCTTTAAAAATATCGGTATTTGGTTTATGGCCAATAGCAACAAAAAATCCTTTAACCGGAATTTCTAGTTTTTCGCCGGTTACGTTATTCACTACTCGAACCGCTTCCACAGTCATGTCACCTAGAATTTCATCTGTTTCCGTATTGTAAAGAATTTCAACATTAGCCAAGCTTTTTACACGATGTTGCATAGCTTTTGATGCACGCATCTCTTCTTTACGAACAATCATATATACCTTTTTGCAGATTTTAGAGAGGTAGCTTGCTTCCTCTGCGGCAGTATCACCAGCACCTACAATGGCTACATCTTCGCCTCTGTAAAAGAATCCATCGCATACGGCACAGGCACTTACACCACTTCCGTTTAATCGTTGTTCACTGGGTATTCCAAGCCATTTAGCACTAGCTCCTGTGGAAATAAGTACAGTTTCGCACTCTATTTCCGTTTTACCATCCACCGTAACAATATGATTGCCACCACTTCTGTCAAAAACTACGCTGGTTATCATTCCGAAACGGACATCGGTTCCTAAACGTACGGCTTGTTTTTTGAAATTTTCCATCATTTCAGGACCCATGATACCATCTGGATAACCTGGATAGTTTTCTACATCCGTTGTTATTGTGAGTTGACCTCCTGGCTGAAGTCCTTCATACACCACTGGTTTCATATCGGCACGAGCGGCATATATTGCTGCGGTGTACCCTGCTGGTCCCGAGCCTATGATTAAGCATTCTACTTTTTCCATTTACTTTAATATTGTTGAATAGAACTGCAAATAAAAAGCAAACAAACGTTATGCTTTATACGCATTAAGAATTTGGGTATAAGTAAAATTTAGAGGTTTGTTAGACGTAAAAGAACGATAAGGTTACTCCTTTAGTAGCCGTGAAGTTTAAATCCATCCGATTCAAGTATTTCAACTTGTTTTTTCATTTTCTTTTGAATTACTCCAAAATGATGGTCGTCTTCTGTGGTAATAAATGTAATTGCTTTACCCGCATTTTCTGCTCTTCCCGTACGACCTATTCGATGTATAAAATCTTTGGGACCTCGCGGCAAGTCGTAGTTTATTACAACAGGTAAAAACTCAATATCTATACCTCTTGCCAATAAATCCGTTGCTACAAGTGCGGTTAAACTTCCGTTTTTAAAAGTAATCATAGATTCATTTCTGCTACCTTGACTTTTTTTGCCATGAATAGCTCGAGCATTAATACCGTTATTTCTCAGTTTGTCTGCTACCAAGTCTGCTTGGTAAATGGATGACGTAAAAATAAGTACCTGCTTTATTTCTTCTGTTTTTATTAAATAGCGAAGAAGTGGTCCTTTGCGTTCTTCGGTTACTAAATAGGCGATTTGACTAATTAGCTCCATGTTTTGGGCAATCGGAGCAATAGTAATGACTACTGGATTTTGAAGGTGCAAGCGTTCAATGTTTTGCACATCAGGACTTAGCGTTGCAGAGAACAGTAAATTTTGTTTTATCTTGGGGAGAAGCGATAAAATTCGGTCAAGTTCTTCCTTAAAGCCAAGATTAAGCATTTTGTCTGCTTCATCTATAACAAGCGTATCTATATTGTCAAATTTTACGGCTTTAGTTCGGTATAATTCTAGCAATCTACCTGGTGTTGCCACTAGCACATTTATGTTATGCATCGACATCATTTGCGGATTAATGGAAACTCCTCCATATACCGCTTTCGATTTTACCTGATAGCGAAGTGATGCCCCCAAACCAGTAAAAACCTCATCTACTTGTAAAGCGAGCTCTCTTGTTGGCACCAATACTAAGGTATTTATTTTTCTTCCTCCACCGGTATTCTTGCCTTCTAAGTTCATTAGTATGGGTAGCACATAACTTGCTGTTTTACCCGAACCTGTTTGCGCAATACCAAGCACATCTTTTCTCGCTAAGATTGCGGGTATAGCGTGCTCCTGAATAGGAGTGGGCACCGTGATATTTTGTGCTGCCAATGCAGATACTAGTGTGGGAGCTATCCCTAAGGAGTCAAATGACATAGATTATAATGCGATAAAATGATTCAAAGTGCAACAATAGGTGCAGTTGATATTAATCTCTAATTTACTTTTGGTTTGGATACGGTGTTTTTATTGTTAAGATAAACTCATCTCAAACTTCTTAGGTGTTACCCCGTATTTGTTTTTGAATGCTTCTATAAAGTGACTTACGTTGGTGTAACCCAACTGGTCTGCAATTTCGGCTATTTGAAACTCTCGCTTTAAGATAAGTTCTCTTGCTTTACTCATTTTGTAGTCTTTCAAAAAACTGTGTATTGTTTTACCATATATCTCTTTGAAACCTGTTTTTAGATTATGCTCATTGAGTGCTACTTCTTTGGCAAGTTCTTTTATAGTTGGGGCATTGTGCAGGTCTTTTATTAAAAATTCTTTGGCATCTCTCACCTTAGTTACATTTTCCTTTTGATTTAAAAACGGACATTGGTAGGCTGTCTTTCTATTGGAGGTATTGAAGTAATCGTCTAGAATAGCGAATTTCTTTGCTTCTTTTAGTAGCATGTTGCTCGGGTTCTCTGCCATTTCGTGTACACAGCGTTTTATAGTAGTACTTGCTGGCTGAAAATGGTGATATTGTTCTTTTTCAAAAATTGCTGCTTGCGAAAAGTTAAGTTCGTCTGTACCGTGTGTTATAATGCTGTGCAGCGTGTCTATGGATAATCGAATTATAAATAAGGGCGTTTTTTGAGTGGCAGTAAAGGCTAGGTCAAAACTTCTGTTTTGATCATAGAATAAATAAACCGAATGCTCAGGAAGCGGAACACTTCGCTGGCCCATTGGCATTTCTACGCCATGCGAGTCCGTGATAAAAAGACAAATAGAACCACTGGTAAAGGAATAAGCAACAGGAGTATCGCTCACAGTCAGTATTTTAAGTTCTATTGATTGTTCCATGACTTTTTTTTTGGTTATTTATTGAAATGCAAAAGTAATTACTTTTTAAGTAATTAATGTAATTGACTGATATTAAGCTATTAAAATAGGATTTAAATTTAGATGTAATTTTCGTTTCGGGGTATTTTTATTTCTTTATAGGTTATTTTGTAATACATGGGTGGTTCACATTTGCACTATTAAATAAAACAGAGATGAATAAAATAATTTCAAGTATTTTTCTTTTGCTAAGCATTACCACATTTGCTCAGACAGAAGAAGTGGTAGCAACGGCTGGAGGTGTAAATGATGTGTATTATGATTTTGAAAAACAAACTAAAACGTTAGTTGCCAGAAGCACGTGGGATATAGGTTTAACCACAGATCCACAAGGTGCAAGTATCATTATTAATGAAAACGGGGGAACTGAACTTTATCTTTTTGGAGCAGATACAAGTAAATGGAGCACGCTGGATACTGCAGGTATGAAATGGACAAAAATTTACAATTCAGAAACTACCTGGGCTTCGGGCGCATTTGCGAATCAAGGTACCAATCATCCTGATTACGGATGGGGTGTGTACAATAGTACCTCACATGACATTGTAGGTAATCGTATTTTTATTCTGAAAAACACCTTAGGTGAACTTTGGAAAGTTATGGTGCCTGCTATGAAAGCCAATGGCGATTTTGCCGTTAGAATGGCTAAAATAAGTGGCTCCTCTGAAATGACCTATACCTTCAATAAAATGGCCTTCAAGGATAAACACTTTCACTTGATTACCGTAAATAACGCTTCAGCACCAATATCTACAAATCCAAATAAAAAAGATTGGGATTTGTTGTTTACCAAGTATATCACATTTGTGCAAGCTGGACCTAACAGTAGATACCAACCCGTAGCTGGTGTTAAAGTGAATGTTGGCTGCGAAGTTGCTCAACGTGACGGCATAGCAACTACCAGTGATGATACAGCTTCTTTATCTTGGAGTTCTACTATTACCGAAATAGGATGGGATTGGAAAACATTTGATATGGCATCTACCAGTTATCTCATGGTTCCTGATAGAACCTATTTTATAAGAACAGCAAATGGGGCTGTTTGGAAACTGTGGTTTACAGACTTTACCGTTGGTACTGCTAATTTTAGTTTCAATACTAAATTGATCAGAGAATCTGCGAGCACCAAAAATATGGTTCAGTTGAATACGCAGGTTTATCCTAATCCAGCAAGTAACGCACTGACGATTAGAAACAACGAGAACGAATCTCTTAAAGCTACATTAATGAACGCGCAAGGATCAGTAATTCTTGCAGATAATTTGAGTGCATTTACCGCTAATACGATTCCAACATCAGACTTTGCCAAAGGAATTTATTTTTTACAATTAAGTACTTCTACTACAAGCAATACCCAAAGAGTAATCTTTGAATAAGCAACTATTTATAATACTATTTTTACTGTTTGTCCCTGCGCTTTCGTGGGGACAAATCAGTATTATAACGATTTCTGACGATACTGCAAAACTCAAAGAGGTTATTGTAACTGATATTCACTCCAACAAAGACTTAAGCAAAACAGTACTTAATATTTCAAAAATAAATGCTAAACGCATAGAAGAACTAGGCGCAGTAGACCTAAGGGATGCACTTACTTTTGAGAATAACATACGACTAAGTAGAGATAACGCTATTGGATCATCTGGGCTTACCATGATGGGGATAGGTGGCGATAATGTGAAATTACTGATTGACGGCGTACCGGTAATCGGTCGCTTGTTTAATCAATTGGACCTGGAGCAATTTAACCTCGAAAATGTCAAGCAAATAGAGATTATAAAAGGTCCTATGTCGGTTATATACGGAAGTAATGCACTGGCCGGAACAATTAATATTGTTACGAATAATACGAATTCAAAGCCCCGATTTAATCTAAATGCGAATCACGAAACCGATGGACAATACGCCCTGACGGCTACGGCTTCCAAATCGTTTAAAAATAATTTTATCACCTTAAGCGGAGGCAGGACTATGTTTATGGGATGGAGTGCTAATAACACAGACCGAACATTTGACTGGTTACCCAAAGAGCAATATACGGGAAGAATGCAGTATAGCTATACCCACAAAAATGCTATCATCAATGTTCGTAGCGAATTACTTCATTCTAGGCTGCTAGACAGAGGAGCGCCACTGTTGCCCTATAAGGAAGCGGCTATCGACCAATGGTATACGAACAAACGGTTTGATAATAGCTTGAGCTACCAAAATAAAATAGGAGGGGATCATGGCTCTTCCATTCAAATGATTCTGGGGAATAATAATTTTAAAAGGGTTAAGAATAAGTACTATAAAAGTCTAGTAACTCTAGAGCAAGAATTGGTACAAGGCTACGAAGAACAAGATACACAAACCTTTAATGCTTCTGTTTTTAGAACAATTTATGGTCTGAATAAAGCTAGAACATTTGGTATAGAAACCCTCTTGGGTTTTGATGGTAATTATGAAGTGGGTACTGGTAACAGAATAAAAAACAACCAACAAGAGCAGCTTGATGCGGCTTTATTTGCCAGTGCTGAGAAACAAATATCCAAGAATTTCATGGCGCGTGGAGGTGTACGCTATGCCTACAATTCTGCATTTCAATCGCCATTGCTTTATTCGTTGCAAACCAAGTTTGATTTAAAAAACGCGCAGCTTATCAAGTTCTCGTATGGAAAAGGATTTAGAGCTCCTTCACTCAAAGAGTTATACCTAGATTTTAATGATAGCCGACACGAGGTGTTTGGAGACAGCACATTAAATTCAGAAACATCTCATTCATTTACTGGATCTTACACCAAGTACCTAAAAAAAGGCGATGCTCATTTTAGTACAACCGTAGATGGTTTTTACAATAACATTGCCGATAAAATAGAACTTATTGTAACGGGTCCGATACAGGCTAAATATGAAAATATCGGCACCTATCAATCGGTAGGAGGTGACCTCAGTCAAAAGATCTTGTACAAAGATTTTGGATTAAATGGCTCGTTTAATTACACGGGTATTTACAATGGTGTAGATCGAAGTAAAAAGGAATTCTTCTTTTCTCCGCAGGTGGTTGTTAATCCAACCTATACCTGGAAAAAACAAAATCTTTCGGTGAACCTTTTTTATAATTATTTTGGTAGGATCTCCAGGGTGTTCAGCAATACCGATAGTGCCAATATTAATGTTCAACAACAAGACGCCTATTCTATGCTTGATTTCACTTTAAATAAGTCGTTTATGAATAAGAAACTTAGATTAACGCTCGGAGCTAGAAATATACTTGGTGTTATCAATATCAATGCAAATACTACCGAAGTAGGTGCCCATACACCGAGCACTACTTTTATTTCCGTAAGTCCAGGCAGAACCTATTTTATCAGTGTACGTTATGAGCTATTTAAAAAAGATTAGTTTTTTATCGCTGCTGTTTATTGCAGCGTGTTTTCCAAAAGAAGATGCAATAGAACCGATTATACGGTTAAATAAATCAGTGTCGCTTGATGCGGGACCGTATAAAAATACGGTTGCCTTTTATTCGTTGGATAAGTCTGAAGTAATAGCAGAGGCTAGTCCGTTGGATTGGGATTTTTATATAGATGAAGACGTTATTCGTCTCAACTATTTCCGCAGTATGCGCGTCGCTTTATTTACCGAGTCTTGGGCTAAACTGGAAGATACCGTTGGTCTACAATTTAGATTTTTAACCTATGATAATGACCTTGGCTTAAGTCAGTGGGAACTTGCCGAAAATCAGATTTATGTTGTCGATTATGGCATTGATAATGCCGGCAATACTATGGGTCTAACGAGTGTTAAATTTGAAAGAACGCCAAATGGAATGAAGATTTGGAACAATGCATTGGGGTCAGATTTTGAGTTAGTTGAGGAAATAAGCGGCACATCGTTTTACTATAACCTCAGAGAAAAAAAGACATTAGATCTACCTACCGAGTTGGAGTATGACTTAGCTTTTGGGAAGTACACAGACTTGGTTACTATAGATAACATCACAGAAGATTATTTAATATACGGTACCATTCAAAGTCGTACCCTTGCGTATGCGGTGAATGAGGCATTTGCAGATGTGAAGCAAGATGAGTTTGATCTTATCAGACTGATGGAGAAGAAAGACGTTATTGGGTGGGATTGGAAAAATTTTAACAGACCCAAAAATGCTTATGAAATTGTTGATAATAGAACGTACCTGGTGATGAGTAATGCTGGATACCGATTTAAACTTCGTTTTGTGAATTTCTACAACACCGCAGGTCAATCTGGTCATCCTACTTTTGAGTGGGAGTTGCTGTAAGTTCAAACTCAAGTATCAAACACAAACTCAAAAATTTTATTCGTTTCCTGGAGGAACTGGCAGAGGTGGTTTCCTTAAATGAAAAAAGCCTGTTGTATCTTTTTCTATTGCTTCAATAATAGCCTGGTCTTGTTTAGTATGTGAGTATGTGAAATATCTAGCCCAGCTGTCCCAACTGTATAGAATTGGGCGACCAGAAGACAAAAAGTAAGTCGTTGCAGTAGCGTCAGAGATACCTGCAGTTTCCGTATATATTTTAATTATCTTCTTCATACCGAACGGAGTGTGCAAGTAGGTGCTATCCCTTATACTTCTTAACGCAAGATTCATTTGAAAGCCATTTGTGTTTATATTTTTTTCAATGCTCTCTGTAATGGTGGAAGATGATATAAATGTTAAAGTGTCGTCATTCTTTGTGATTTCGTAAAACATATTGAAATTTCGGTACTTACCATACTCCATAATTGAAGAATCAGTTTTAATTATTTCACCACTTCTATATTTTTGGTTTACTGTAACATTCCACCGAGGCCTTGGCTCATGAGGGTTGCACCCAACCAAGTAAATTATAGCAATAAGTAAAAGGTAATTCGTTTCAATACCCAAGAATAAGATTTTTAATTGGATCTTATTACAACACCAACAATCCCATATCCCTCACAACATCCATCTCCTCACTAAACCATAATGCCTCTATGTCGTCATAGTCTTTTTCGAAAGAGTCTTTCAATAGCTTAAAAGTAGTTATCTTTTGTTCGGAGTAGTGCATAGCAGACAGCCACGAGACTAGCCACTCCCCAAGTTCGGTATCGAGTTCTAAGGTCTCAGTTGCCTTCTTACTATGAAGCGTTATGGCTATAAAATCTTCTCCGTTTTCTACTGCAGGTGCGTTACCTATCCAAACTAATTTATCGGTTAAGCGAGGAATTTTTTCTTCTTCTGAATAAAGGCTCTTTATTATAAAATCAGCAGGGATAGTAGTCGCGGGTAAATCAAATTGAAACTCTTCAGCATCAAACCATTCGCGCAAGGGCGTGTCAAAACAAATGCCGTGCATGTAATTATACAGCGATTTTTTAAGTCCGAAACTAAAGGCGCTGTGATTTATACCGGTACTGTCGGTAAATTGTACATCGTTGTTGGCAAAGCTTATTTTTTCTAAATGAGGTGTAATTCCATATGCATCAGGATTTAAGCCCACTGGGCTATGCGTGGTAAGCGCAAACTGATGCCAAAATCCTGATTGGATTACTTCAGCTTCAAAAAGCTGTCTTACCATCTCCAGACTGTCAATTGTTTCTTGAACCGTTTGTGTGGGGTAACCATACATCAAGTAGGCGTGCACCATAATACCTGTTTCTGTAAAATGGCGGGTAACTTGGGCTACTTGCTCTACCGTAACGCCTTTGTCTATAAGTTTAAGCAGTCTATT
>CAMDBP010000065.1 GCA_945889315.1 Chitinophaga pinensis | reverse complement strand
AGTGCATCTATGATATATACTTGTCCTTGCTTGAAATTACTGGTTACGTGTATAACGTTATTACTTGGGTTTGGCCAAATAACGGTGTTTGTGAAATCTTGTTCGTCTATGGCAGCAGTAAGTCCTGCAACCTTGACACTTTTAGTGGTTTGAGCCAAACATCCATTGGTTCCAGTTGTGGTCAACACGACATCAAAATTGCCGTTTTTAGTGTATTGATGTGTCACACTTCTAGTATTCTTGGTCGCACCATCTCCTAGGTTCCATGCATAAACAAGTCCTGCATTGTCGGCGGTGAATGTAAAGTTTCCTATTGCATTAACCTGATAATTGTAGGAAGAGCTAGGTAGTGGTTTAACGGCCACCGTCACGGCGTTAATTTCACTTACGCATTGGAAGTTTTTACTTGCTACAAAATATTCTGTATTAGAAGTTAGTGAACCTGTAGTGTAACTATTTCCTGTGGATACAATCGTGCTTAAATTTGGCTGCGACATCCATATAACAGATCCGTCCGTGGTGGCTGCCGATATAGTGGCCTTTTGATTAGCGCATATAGACGCTCCTTTTATGTTACTAAGTATTCCAGGGCCCAACTCGCTGATTGTAAGGGGATGTCGCATGGTGTCTCTGCACACAAGGCTATAGGGTTCTAGGTAAAAAGTACGATTACCTGCTAGATTGTATAGTTTTACCGTATCATTATCGTAGAGGGCAGTTCCGCCTGTTGTTTGATCAAACCAGCGTATAGAACCACTAAAATTAGAATAAATGACATCCAATGTATCTCCAATACATAGCGTATCTCTCTCTTGAATGCTGATACTAGGGAAATTCCACACGCGTACTCTTTTCTGTACACGCGTACTGGCGCACTGTCCGTCGAACGCTTCTACATACAAAAATGTAGATCCGGTTTTTGTCGGATAGAAATTGTATGAAGCCCCACTTTGTATAGGTGTTCCACCTGACGCAACCGTGTACCATTGTATATTAGACGTAGTGCTGGTAGTAGCCGTCAGTTCAACTGTTCCGTCATGGAGACATATTACGCTGTCTGTATTGGTTATGGGGTCAGCGGGTGCATTATTTGCGTTAACATTAGCGTAGGTTACAGCCCTTTCACTGCTAATGCAACCACGATTATTGGCTTCTGCATAGTACTGTTTTGAATATTGAAGGACATCGGTTGTCAAAACATCGCCGGTGTCTATGGCTATTCCACCTACAGAATCTGACCACCAAATTATTTGACCATAATCCGCAAAAGCACTAAGATTTGCTTTTGCATTTAAGCATATGCTGTCATTAGTTGTTATGGGTATGGACGGTTGTTCTGCAACCGAAACTAGGATTTGTTTTACACTACTGGCACATGATTTGTTCCTGGCTTGAATTTTATAATTGACATTTCCTGTCAGAATGGGTGTCGTAAATTGTTTTCCGCTGTCTATGGGTAATGAAGAAGAGTTTTGATACCAATACACTTGCGCATCTGAACTGGCAAGTATGGTTGTGTTATTTCCGGAACAAATGGGTGTATCGACAAAATACGTAAGCGTGCTTGGTTTGTAATCTATTTGTTTATAAGCAGTGTCTTGACAATTTATGCTATTTCGGTAGCCGTACATTGTGGTGATTAGCATTACATTTCTATTGCTAGGAAAGGCTAACTTCTGTTTGGCGTTTTCGCCGTAAAGTGAGTTAGTTCCGGCACCGTAATACCAATAATACGAATATTGCCCAAGACCATAACTCATGTAACGGTTATACATTCTGTGTTTCAAAATCGGAGAGCTAAGGTTGACAGGTGACAACGAGTCTTGGTAGTTATAACAATTGGCAAGGCTAAATTCTGCGTATGTCTTATACTTGACATGTGGCTCTAGGAGTAAGTCGCAATCTAATGAGGTACCGGAAATGTTTAAGTTTAGACCTCGATACCAAATAGTAGAAACGGTACCGCACATTAGGTTCTCACCTTGGCCGTCTCCGGCAGCAAAACCATTACAAACGATGCCCGTTCGAATTGAGCTTGTAGAAGAAATAGTTAGCAAATAGGGTCTATTGGTTATAAATGCCGTGTCAAAAGTTAGACTTTTTCTAAGGACGGTAAGTACTCCACCACCGAAAGTAGTATCCAACTTAATGGTTTTCGTTCTAACAGCACTTCCGGTAGGAAGTGAATCTGTGCCTACCTCATAAATTTTAACGGTTACGTCAACCTTGTCGTTGCTCGTAGATACAACCCAACCATAAAAAGTGGCACCTGTTACAGTGACACTATCTGGGGCATCATAATACTGACCTAGCGCAAAGCCGCTAGAAATAGATATTGCTTGAAACGATGATGCCTTGTATCTGGCATATTCAAGTGTGTCTTCATCACATATTTTAGGTTGTGAAGCGCTTTTACTTTTTAGATTGTCAAAAGAAACAGAAGCCTTAGTGAGATTGTCTTTAATGCTGACTGGAAGTACTTGAAATTGCGCAAAAGCAGCATATTGGATGATAAAACAAGCATGGAGGAGTATGTATTTCTTCATAAATGTGTTGATTTTCAAATCTAAAAATAAACACGATTTTTGATTTATGAAAAAAAAAAACCTAAACCGCTAAGGATTAGGTTTTTAATTTGTGAGGTCAGAACCGGATTCGAACCGGTGTAGCAGCTTTTGCAGAGCTGAGCCTAGCCACTCGGCCATCTGACCCTTATTAATGAATAGTCATTTTTAAAGGAGTGCAAAGTTAAAATTTATGAAATGTATTCCTAATAATTATTTAGATCATTTTAAAGACTTGAATTTCATCATAATTATAGACAAAAATGACTTTTGATAAGAATCTGCAACAACGTATCCATTTTTACTAAAAAAAGATGTTGTTTTGAACTTCAGTTGAAGACAAAAGTGGAGCAAATTGAACATTCTTTTGAAGTTTTTTATAAAAAGTACCAGCCTTCATTGGTTCATTTTGCCACGTATCTTACGCACAGCTCTTCAGATGCCGTTGAAATTGTAAACGATGTATTTGTCACGATATGGCATAAACGAGATTCCCTTAAAATTGATGAGAGTCTCAAATCGTATCTTTTTACAGCCGTGAAAAATCGTTGCTTTAATTTTAATCGACAAAAAAAAATAGAAACACTCTCGGTCTTTCCAGATGAAACTAAAAGTTCATTTACCGCAGATGGACTTCTGTTAGAAAAAGAACAACACTCCAAATTAGCACATATCATGAATAGGTTACCGCCCAAATGCAGACAAATATTTGCCATGAGTAGGATTGACGAACTAACCTATGGTCAAATAGCATCACTTTTGGATATATCAACCAAGACAGTCGAAGCTCAAATTACTAAGGCCTTAAAAATATGCAGAGAAAACTTAAAACTAAAGTAAGGGTATAGGATGAAAATAGTGTACTACCTAATAACTAATAGACAAATTATGATTTGGGAATCTAACATCTTACTAAAGTTCTTATTTGGAAAATGCACCGAAGAAGAAACCAAAGAGATTAACCTGTGGGTAAACGAGAGCGACTACAATAAACAAACATTAACATACCTTAAAACCACAGTAGCTGCTCAGCTATAATGAATAATACAAGAGAAGATATCATCCTTAACTATCTTACAGGCGCACTGTCTAAGGACGAAGCACGTGCTTTTGAAAATGAGCTAGAAGTAGACAAGGAAATGAATTCTCTCTATGAGGAATACCGCGAAATATATACATTTACCGGTCAAGTAACCTACGAAACAAGCGAGGTAGATGCCGCGTGGACGGCGTTTCAAACCAAGATAAAACAACCCAAAAAATCCTTTAGCCTTAACTGGCTCAAAGTGGCTGCGAGCATTTTATTACTTGCCGCACTAACACTAGGGATGTGGTTTTTTGGTTCTACAGACATTTCACTTACCTCTGGGAAAGTAGTAACCCAAGAGATTTTAAGCGACGGGTCTACCATTATATTGAATTCAAACTCTCATATTTTCACTGAGAAATTTAATAAGAATCATCGTGAACTGAGCATAGAAGGTGAGGCAATGTTCAAAGTTACCAAAGGTGAAAATAACTTTATAGTGCACACGGCCAATGGGGATATAGAAGTGTATGGCACCGAGTTTAACGTATTTACAGATTCAAAATTAAATTTTACACTAATCGAATTGTACGAAGGCTCTATTGGTTTTAGTTTTAACGATGAAGTTAAGATTTTAAAACCAGGTCAACGACTTGTATTATCAGGTGATACTTTATCTATCACTTCATTTAAAAAACCCGTGGGATGGTTGGATATGATCTCATGCCAAGATGCTCCACTTTCTTATGTGATGGGGCAACTCAAACTTTCCTATGATGTTCAGTTTAATATTAGTCCACGATTATTAAAAGAACGGTATACGTTAAACCTACCTAAAGATGATTTTTCGGCATGTCTGGCAATACTTAATCAAGTTTCTGGTAAAAATTTCGCATTAATAGAAAATACTATTGTGGTGAAATAACCAATTGCAATTACTTTGCGGTGGTTGCGAATTCTTTCTTACATAACACTTTTTTTTCTTGTTGCTGTTCATGCGGAAGCGCAATCAGTTCTAGATACCCCCATTGGTGAGTTGGAGTGTAAAGGTAGCCTCTCTAAATGTCTAGATCTTTTGGCTAGTCAAACCAATGTGTCGTTTAATTACAAAAACGAGGTAATAGAAAAAGCTAAATTTCAAATTAAAGTACAACATACCACACTTAGAGCCGTACTAGATGCGATACGTGAAAAATGTGAAATTGATTATGCCTACAGTAATGCGTTAGGAATTACACTTATACAGCAGCCTAAATTTTATGTGTTGGGATCTGTGGTTCATTCTGCATCCAGTGAGCGACTAACAGGAGTAAATATTACCTATACCGCACAAAGGGTAGCCCTAGAAAGCGATAAAAACGGATTGTTTAGTATATACACTACGCAAGATAAACTCGAGGTAATTGCATATCATCCTCTTTTTCAGCTCACTAAAGTGGTGATTAATCCATCTGAGCATAAGTTTATCTATATTAGAATGGTGCCTATCTTCACACTGAATGAAATTGAAGTTTACCAACGAGATAGTATAAAACTTCCTTTAAAAAACTTTGATGAACTTAGCCCATCTGAAAAGATAGTGCCGACGGTAGGTGGAGAGACTGATGCGCTTAATAATGTGAAACTATTGCCAGGAGTGAGTAATGTTTCATTTGGTAACAGAGGATTGGTGGTACGTGGAGGTAGTCCTGATCAAAATAACACCCTGGTTGATGGCGTGCCGGTATATAAGACGTTTCATCTTTTAGGCTTGTTTTCAGTGCTCAATACCAGCAGTATTAATAACATTAAAGTGCATAAAGATGGATTACCATTGAAGTACAGCAATAGATTAAGCAGCGTTATTGATGTGGGATTAAATAATGGGAATAAACAAAAAACAAGCGCCGAAGCTGATGTAGGAATCCTGTCTAGTGGGTTCAGTATTAATGGCCCTATTGTAAAGGATAAATTAAGCTATGCATTAACTTGCCGTCGTACGTATTTTGATCTCTTGAGTCTACCACTTCAACGATTAGTAGATAATAACTCTGATGTAAAAAGTACCAACCGCTTGTGGTGCTTTGATGTGATTGGGAAACTCCATTTTCAGCCAAATTACAAAAACCAATTTAGCTTAATGTCGTATAATGGGGGAGATCAATTGAATTTTGAAACCAGGTTTTTGGTTGACAATGAGAATCAAACGGATGAGCAAACGAAAAGTGGCCTAGGATGGCGTAATAATTTAGTCGGTTTCCAATGGCATTACATGGCCAATAGCAGAATACAGACACATCTAGAGGTGTCCAGAAGTACCTATAATCTTAATTTCTTGGATCGATATTCACTCAATCAAAAAGACCTGGAATTGCTAAATGAATTGAGCTATAATAATGGTCTTACAGATAATAGAATAACGATAGATGCGGATATTATTTTGAACAAAAACAATATGCTGCAAGTGGGTACCGGTTTTATTCGTTACGCCTTTGAGCCGTTCAAACAGAATTATACGACGAAAAACTTAGTGAGTTCCTTTGATACACTCTTAACTACCCAGGGTGTTAACGCATCTGAAACCATGATTTATGCCGAGAATAAAACCTACTTTAAAGGCGGGAATGTGATGTATGGCGTAGCTTTTAGGTATTTTGATAGCGACACTTTTAATTATCTGAGGTTACAACCTAAACTTATTCTTACTCAAAATATGAATAGCCGCAACCAACTAAAATTTGGACTTTCGGTCCTAAATCAATTTATACATCAAGCCCCTAACAATAATCTCGGTTTGCCAATTGATATTTGGTTGCCCATATCTGCTCAATTTAAACCCATGACCGTGACCCAATTAAGTAGTAAATACCTGCTGAAAAAAATCACTTTTGAATCATCAGCGGGCATTTTTAGCAAGTATTACAACAATATGCTGGAGTTTGCCAATGGAGGGCCGCTGCAAGCAGAAGGCAATTTAGCCAAGAATTTAGTAAGTGGTGTAGGTAGAGCCTATGGATTAGAGTTAGCGTCTAAGTACAGTAAATCAGATTATAGCATTTACACGGCATATACATACTGCAGGAGTTTACTCACAGTCGAGGGAATTAACGATAATATGGCTTATTTTTCGCGGTATGACAGGCCTCATGAAGTTAATCTTTTGGCTGAACATAAATTAAATGAAACGGATAAACTATTGGTTTCATTTTCCTACGCGAGTGGTAATCCCATAACCATACCCAGTAGTCGCTATGTGGCATTAGTTAACGGTGAACAGGTAATTATAGAGGAGTTTGAAAAAGTTAATAATTTCAGACTTCCAAGTACACACCATCTGGATGTATCTTATGTGCACACAAGATCCTATGCTAAATTTAGGTCTACGCTAATTCTTGGCATCTATAATATCTATAATCAGCATAATCCATTTATGGTGTATTTGGGTATTAATAAAAATGACGAGCCCAGTTTGAAATCTAGATCCTATTTGCCAATCACGCCCATGTTTAAGTATACGCTCTCACTATGAAATTAGTAGCTTATTTATTTTTGGGCCTTACCCTGGCCAGTTGTGAAAAGGAGCTAAGTATAGGCAAGACTCAGTTTGATAAAAAATTAGTGCTTAATTGCAGCATAGCAAAAGATAGTCTTATAGAAGGAAATCTTAGTGAATCCGTTGGTGTTCTCTCGGTTCCTTCCCTCAATACCTTATCGGGGAATATAACTATTATACTCAAAAGAAATGGCTTAGTATTGTATAATGATGTGGTTAGGCTGGATAGTGGACGTTTCTCATTGCCCTACATTGCAAAGGCAAATAGTGAGTACGAAATACAGGTTGCGTATAGCGATTTTCCTACCATCAAAGCAAAAGATCTTGTGCCCGCCAATAGCTTGGTGGTGGACATAGACACGCTTACAGAGCAAAGTGGATCGTTTAGATTGAAATTTAGCCTAAAAGACCCTCCGGGATCCCATAAATATTTATTGCAATTATCATCACAAGGCAAGCAAGTCGTAAACAATGATTCGTTAAGCACTCGTATTCCTATTGATTTTACTTCAAGTGACAAGGTTTTTCTATCCAGTCTACGTACAGTTATCTTAGATGATAGTTATTCTCTTTTTGATGATGCTATATTTGAAGGACAAAAACAAGATTTTGAATTAGTGATTCCTAAAGATCAGTTTACCTCAGAATCTTTTGTACCTGAGCTTTTGGTGCTTCGCATCAGTTGTATCTCAGAAAATATGTTTGCTTATTATAAGAGTATTTTGGAGAATACCCATATTTATGGAGGGCCACTAGCTACTGGTTTTGGTCAATTTACAAACGTAGATCAAGGCTTAGGTATATTTAGTTTTTATACCTTTACGCAAAAGGAAATTCTGATTCGTTAGTAATGTATTTCGTTAAACGTGATGCCAAATTCTTCTAGCTCCTCTAAAATTGGGAGATAGATATCTTTTGTAGTGGGTAGTATACAACCTTTAGCAGCAATTTTATTTTCAAGGATTAGTTTACACGCAATTGCTAGGGGTAAACCAACCGTTTTGGCCATAGCAGTGTGCAAACGATCTTCACCTTCTATTACAAGACTACTTTCAGCACACATGGTATGTTGATTTTTTTCGTAACTCACTTTATGCCACATCACAATCATATCTCGATCGGTATCTTTCATACTCCACTTCTTTTTCAAAATATGTTCTAGGATTTGTGCAGGAGTTGCGTCGTTTTCTAACCCTATTTTTTCTTCAGAGAATACTCCAGTACTCTCTATTTTTTCCCAAACATAAATGTCGTCTTGATCAATTCCCAAGTAAGATTTAAATTTTAGTTCAATACTGTCCGTAGGATGATAGGCTAAAAAAGTATTGATAAATTCTCGGTGGTTCATACCTGCAGAATTCGGTAAGATATACGAATCATCTGTAGCACCTATCTGCACAAAACAGTTCCATGCCTTCGAAAATCCAGGTCTTCTAAACGTGCCACGGTACATCGTTTTTACATCCTGTAATCCATAGGTGCTTCTGTATTTCAAACTGTCCCGATTGGCATATCCTTCAAACTTGCCATATCCTTCTATTTCTACGAGCTCGGTTCTTCTAAAAACACGATGGTAAGGTATAAACTTATACTGACCATTATGTATAAACTTTACCGATCCACCGCTGCCTGCCAAAATTACATTTCGGGGGTTCCATGTGAATTTGTATTTCCATGGGTTGTCTTCGCAATCAGGTGCTACAAGACCTCCAGTAAAGCTCTCAAACTCGGTAATGGTATTGCCATTTTCTCGTATCTCATCCAAGAGTTTCATGGCAGAAAGGTGATCTATACCAGGATCAAGTCCACACTCATTCAGAAATACCAATTCTTTTTGCTCCACCGCTTCAGAAAGTGCCTTTAGTTCATCTGATAAATACGAGGCAGTAGCTAAATGTATAC
>CAMDBP010000064.1 GCA_945889315.1 Chitinophaga pinensis | reverse complement strand
GAGGAAACATGGTCGGCATTGTTGAACTTCTTGCGAAAAGATTGACGGTGTTTAGTGTTTGGTTATTAACCCATAGCGGAACCAACGCAAAAGTAAATTCCTTATAAAAGGTTCTGCATATATAGCTACTTTTGTCGTGTACTTTACCTAATCTGATTTGCATATAATTGATAAAACCTTACAAGACGTCTTAACGTCAGATAAACTTTTTCTATTGGCCGGTCCGTGTGCTATCGAAAATGAAACTATCACACTTCAAACTGCCGAGTTCTTAAAGAAATTAACAGATAAGTTGGATATACCATTTGTGTTCAAATCCTCTTATCGTAAGGCCAATCGCACACAATCCTCTTCATTTACGGGAATAGGAGATGAGAAAGCACTTAAATTACTTGCCAAAGTGAGGTCTGAGTTTGATGTGCCCACCGTAACAGATATTCACGAAAGTCATGAAGCCGAAATGGCGGCAGAATATGTGGATGTATTGCAAATTCCTGCATTTTTATTTAGACAAACGGAGCTTTTGCATGCCGCGGCTAAAACTGGTAAGGTGGTTAATATTAAAAAAGGACAATTTGCTGCAGCAGAAGCAATGAAGTTTGCCGCATCCAAGGTTGAGGAAATGGGGAATAATCAAGTTCTTCTTACAGAACGTGGTAACATGTTCGGATATGGCGATATGATTGTAGACTATCGTAATCTTATCTGGATGAAGGAGATGGGATATAAGGTGATTATGGACTGTACGCATTCACTGCAACAACCTAATAATGGTAGCGGGGTAACAGGTGGTTTACCTGGGTTAATAGAACCAATGGCCAAAGCAGCAATTGCGGTAGGTGTTGACGGATTATTTATTGAAACACATCCAGATCCTAGTATGGCGTTGAGCGATGGTGCAAATATGCTTGCTTTGCACAAAATGGAGGGTTTGCTCTCCAAATTACTGCGATTAAGAGCTAGTTTGTAGTAGGTTACCCAAACGTTTTTACCAAAAAAAGGGACGACTAGTTTCCTAATTATCCCTTTACTAACTAACCAATTAAATCAAGTATACTGCATTAATAACGTTAACCTTTCTAATAATATTTTATATATAACTGAGAAATGCCCGAGGTTCTTGAAATTTTATACTAATCTCCACATTATCAAATAATTAACAAAAAGTAAATATAGTAATTAAGCGATCTGTCAGAACTTAGGACCGATATTTTATGGTATATATTATAAATGTGATGTAAACCTTGCATTCTATGTGAGATTAATAAATATTTTCGCAGCCAAATAGAAAAATCTCACGAATGACATTGTACTTATCAGATATCGTTTCCGTTTCAGGCAAACCAGGATTGCACAAACTTGTAGGTAAAAGAGCTAACGGACTAATTGTAGAATCCTTAGACGGGACTAGTAAGAGGTTTCCCACTAGCTTAACTCAAAAAGTATCTTTTTTGAGTGATATCTCTATGTATACATACGATGGAGATGAGAAATTAGAAGTAATTCTGAAGAAATTAGATGCCGGTGTAAAAGACGGTCTTGCTTTAGTGAACAAAAAAAGTAGTGGGGAAGAAATTCAAGGATTTTTCCGCAAGGTGGTTGAGAACTTTGATGAAGATCAAGTTTATAACTCAGACATATTAAAACTTGCTGCTTGGTACGCTGTACTTAAGGATGTCTTAGACTTTGAAAATCTTTCTAAGCCGGAAGAATCCGAAGGTGACAAAGATGCAACTAAGAAATCTACTAAAGCTGCACCTAAAAAGGCAGTATCTAAACCGGCACCCAAAGCACAAAGTAAAGCAAAAGGTGGGGTTAAAAAAGCAGGTAATGTCAAGGCTGGATAGTCTTTTCTAAGGAATTAGCTCCTGCTAGTCTTGCTCCCAACCAACCCATAGGAAGGTAAGCAAATAGCAAATCCATTAGAGATGGAAGAATAGGTGCTTTAATTAAGTAAACCATCGTTATTCCTATACTAAGAAAAAATAGTCCAAAAATGTAGCCTGGAATCTTTTTATCACCTAGCCAGAATTTAGCGGCGGTAAATGCCGATACAAATGTACCTATCGCATGAGCCCAAAAGGGAATCACAAAATCTTTCCATGCGTATAAGTGAATATGGGTTCGTATGGATTCTAGATTATTGGGATCTACACCTTTGGGCAGCGGTATAAAGGTGTTACTCATGCCAATAATCCATCCGTTTATTGCCATTCCTAGTGCTGCTCCTATTAATAAGGCCACTGTGTTTCTAAGGATTTTAGTCATGATAATATGCGATTACTGGTGCAATGTTGTTCGTCTAAGATCCATTTGATTCAAAGAATTTATTACCAATCCCTTAACTTCTTGACTTTTAATCCAAATGCTTTCATCGTAAAACAGCAACGCAAAAGGTTGATTATGAGATAAGTTATCTTCTAATGCCGTAAACAGCCCCTCGCGTTTAGTTAAATCGTTTTCTTTCAACAACAATTCGTAATTCGCGTCAAAATCGGCATTTTCGTAGCGTGTATAATTGGGACCATTTGGAGCCTTGTTAGGGCCATAAAAACAAGCCATATAATTCTCTCCGTCTGGATAATCAGCAATCCAACTTCCTCTAAAAAAGGACAGGTCGCCTACTGATTTTTGTTGTTTGAGCAAGCTAGACGGAACTACTTCTATTTTAACTTGAATACCTATAGCCGCACAGTTTTTTTGAACCAAAATACACAAGTCTAAATAGTCTCTAGTGGTAGTAAGTAGGAGTGGTTTGGTCTGTTTAACTTCGCTTTTTTTTAGGTATTCTTTCGCTTTTATTGGATTATAGAGTGGTTCTGGTGCTTGACGATAAGAAGGGAGGCAGCTTGGGGAGAATCCCCCATCAGCTGGCTGGCCTACATTGTTTCGCAAATAGGTAATCATAGCTTGCCGGTCTATTGCATAGCTTATTGCTTTTCTAAACAAGAGATTGTGTACAGGGGAAGTTTGATTGCCTACATTAAATCCCAGATATTCTGTATTAAGATAAGGGCTTTTTATTAAGGTAAAATCTTCAGAGTACTTAGTTTGTAAAGCGCCTTGAGCATTTAATATCTCATCTTTAAAAGAGCTTTCTAAACCTGTAAATAGATCTAATTTTCCTTGTGAAAATTCTAAAAGTTCCGTTTGCTTACTTTGTATAAAAGAAATAGAAATTGCATCTAATTTTGGTATTGGGTCACTTAAACTAGATTCAAAATAATCCTCATTCTTAAGAAAGTTAAGTTTTATACCGTCGCGCCAATTTGCAAAACGAAAGGGTCCGGTTCCTACTGGATGCTTACCAAAATCTAACCCATAGTGAGCTACAACTTCTTCAGGTACTACGTAACAATACGCCATAGTTAGAAGACTCAAAAGTGGCGTAAAGGGTTTTTTCAAATTTACTTGAAGTGTTGAATCATTCAAGGCAACAAATGGATTAGAATCGGAGATAATACCATTAAAAATCCAGGCGCCGTCTGAAGCCGTTTTAGGGTCAATTAGCCTATTGAAGGAGTATACAAAATCCATAGCTTTTACCGTTCTTATTGTACCATTAAAAATAGGGTCGTTGTGGAAAAGTACGTCATCTCGCAATATAAAGGTATAGGTTTTCGAATCGTTCGAAATAGACCATTTTTTAGCGATAGCAGGTGCTATGTTGAGGTGGTTGTCAAGCTGGAGTAAGCCGTTAAATAGCTGATTTACAGCTCGTATATTTTCTTGAGTTCTGGCAAAAGCAGGATCTAACGAAGTGATTCCTGTTGGGCTATTGAACCGAATTATCTGCTGATTTTTAGCATCAGGAGCTGAATGACAAGAAATCAACATAAAACCTATGTGAATAACTATGAAAAACCTGTTAATTACACCGCGTAGAATCGGAGTAGATTTGAATTTTAAAGTTTGATAACGGTGCGACCACAGATTACATATTACGGACATTCTTGCTTCTCTATACTAATAGGGGGTAAAAATATACTGTTTGATCCATTTATTACGCCAAATCCAAAGGCTAATATGGTCGATGTTTCCACAATTAAACCAGATTTTATCTGCATATCGCATGGACATGGTGACCATGTAGCTGATGCGGTACGTATTGCTAACCAAAGTAATGCACAAGTACTTGGAGCCTACGAAGTTACGGAGTGGTTTGTTAATCAAGGTGTTACGAGATGTATTCCAATGAATATTGGTGGTAGCGTAAACCTGGGTTTTTGTACCATTCAAATGGTAAAAGCGGAACACAGTAGCTCATTTCCGGATGGTACTTATGCGGGAAATGCGGCAGGTTTTGTGGTTAAAAGTAGTGTCGCTACTTTTTACTACGCGGGAGATACAGCTCTTACCTTGGATATGCAGCTCATTCCCTTAACCGCCACGATAGACTTTGCGTTTTTGCCCATCGGAGATAACTTTACGATGGGAATAAAAGATGCAGCCCGAGCAGCAAAACTAGTTCAATGTAAAAAAGTGGTAGGAATGCATTTTGATACATTTTTACCCATCGAAATAAATCATAGCGAAGCGCTCGAACACTTCGAAAATGAGCAGTTACAACTCACCCTTCCTATAATAAACCAAACCTTTCAATTATAATATATAACATGTCCAAAATTATTTGCGTTGCAAACCAAAAAGGTGGAGTAGGTAAGACTACTACAGCCACTAATCTAGCACACAGCCTTGCTATTTTAGAAAATAAAGTCTTGCTTGTCGACGCTGATCCACAAGCGAATACCACTTCTCATCTTGGTTTTGATCCTAAAAATATTAGGTTAGGTTTATATGAACTTATGGTTCAAGATATGGAGCCTTCAGACGCCATTTTGGATACAGAGTATGAGTATTTAAAACTTCTTCCCGCTAATATAGATTTAGTCGGCGCTGAAATTGAAATGATTGATTTACCCAATAGGGAGAGAATCATGGCTAAGCTATTTGCCAAAATACGAGATAACTATGATTTTATTATCATCGACTGTTCACCTTCACTCGGATTAATTACGACCAATGCGTTGGGTGCATCTGATTCAGTGATAATACCTGTGCAGTGCGAGTATTTTGCATTAGAGGGATTAGGTAAACTTCTTAACACCATCAAAATAATTCAACGCAGTATAAATACTAATCTTGAAATAGAAGGGCTACTACTTACGATGCATGATTCACGTTTACGATTATCAAATCAAGTAGTAGAAGAAGTTAAACTACATTTCCAACAATTGGTTTTTGATACTATTATTAAAAGAAATACGACACTAAGTGAAGCTCCAAGTTTCGGAGTCCCTGTACTTGAATTTGATGCTACAGCAACTGGGAGTGTGGGATATTTAAACTTAGCAAGGGAAATTCTACAAAAAAATGGAATGACCAAAATTAGCGAAGAAGAAAGAATTATTCAATAAATGACCAAGAAAGTATTAGGTAGAGGTCTCAGTGCGTTGCTTGAAAACGCAGATACCGACATAACTGGACTAGAACCAAAGGCGTTACATAGCATTGCTGAAATTAAAATCAGCCAAATAATAGCAAACCCATTTCAACCTCGGACAGAGTTTGATGAGGAAGCATTAAAGGAATTGTCCGCATCCATTAAAGTACACGGTATTATACAACCTATAACCGTTCGTAAAATAGGATATGAAAAATATGAATTAATAAGTGGTGAGCGCAGAACCAGAGCATCAATACTTGCAGGGCTAAATGCAATCCCTGCATATATACGACTCGCTAATGACCAGCAAATGCTAGAAATGGCGCTTATTGAAAATATTCAACGTGAGAATTTAAACGCTATCGAGGTAGCGCTATCGTATAAGCGTTTATTAGACGAATGCGGGCTTAAACAAGAAGAATTAGGAGATAGAGTAGGGAAGAAGAGAAGTACGGTAAATAACTACCTACGGTTACTAAAACTACCAGACGAAATACAAATGGCAATTAAAGAAGGTACGCTAATGATGGGACATGCTCGTGCTTTGATCAACGTAGAAAACGCCGAAAATCAATTAGCTATTTTTAGAGCGGCTATTAATGGTAGCCTATCCGTTCGTCAAGTAGAGGATTTAGTTCGCACGGAGAAAGAAATACCTGCGGATGGAGGAACGCATAGTAGAGCTGCTGCAAAGTATTTTGATTTCACCAATTTTTTAAAGGATAAAGCAACTATTGAGAAAAAATTTAATACGAACGTACGTTTTAAGTCTCGTTCAAACGATAATGGAACTATCATTATAAGTTTTTCTTCGAAAGAACAATTAGAAGAGATTCTTAGCAAAATGGTTTAATTACTTTTGTGCCCAATGATACGTAGTTTTCTTGTAGGTAGTTTTCTTTGTTGCGTGGTCCATATTACCTATGCTCAGACGCCTTATTATCAAGATTACTTTAATCAAAAGTCAATTAAAGCAACTCCTAATGGACAAAAAGATTCTGTAAAATGGGCAGACCCCAAAAAAGCAACCGTACTCGCTTTAGTGTTGCCTGGTGCTGGACAGATATACAATAAAAAGTACTGGAAAGCAGGTGTGGTATATGCCGGTTTTGGAGGCTTAATGTATCTGTGGAAGTATAACACCGACAGTCTTAAAAAGTATCAAGATATCTATGTTTCAAAGTTAGATAAGAGTAGGGTGGATCTCGCACCTAAAAGGTCAGAAGCATCTATAAAAAGTGATCGAGATTTTCATCGCAGGTATAGGGATATTTCACTCTTAGGGTTTTTAGGGCTTTATGCTTTACAAGCCATTGATGCGAATGTAGATGCACATCTCAAAGAATTTAAAGTAAATAAAGAATTGAGCTTAAAGCTTACCCCGGAAATATATTCTGTTAGGCACAATATGGGGTATTATAACGGTTTTACGCTCACTATGAAGTTTTAACAAAAAAGAACGCTATAAATTAAATTAAAATGCAAAATATTTCAGTAATTGGTTCAGGAACAATGGGTAACGGAATTGCCCACGTATTCGCTCAAAACGGCTACAAGGTTTCGCTCATAGATATAGACCAAGTCGCGCTTGATAAAGCACTAGCAACTATTGTCAAAAACTTAGACAGAATGGTGGCTAAAGAAAAAATAACAGAAGACGATAAAACTTCAACCTTGGCTAATATCAGTACCCATACCGATATAGCAGATGGGGTGAAATCTGCTGAATTAGTAATAGAAGCCGCTACCGAGAATAAGGATCTTAAGTTTAAGATATTCAGGGATATGGATGCCTATGCACCTGCAGGCTGTATCCTTGCTTCAAATACGTCCTCTATTAGCATTACAGAATTAGCTGCCCAAACCACTAGAGCGGATAAGGTAATTGGAATGCATTTTATGAATCCTGTACCCGTTATGTTATTGGTAGAAATAATCAATGGCTATAATACATCAAAAGAAGTTACATCAACTATTGAGCATTTAAGTAAAAAAATAGGTAAGGTTCCTGCTATGGCTAATGACTATCCAGGTTTTATTGCGAATAGAATTTTAATGCCTATGATTAATGAAGCAATTTGGACACTTCATGAGGGAGTAGGAGAGGTTACCGAAATAGACACGGTTATGAAGTTAGGAATGGCACATCCAATGGGACCATTGCAATTAGCTGATTTTATCGGCTTGGACGTATGTTTAGCAATCTTGCATGTGCTGCATGAAGGTTTCGGTAATCCAAAATACGCACCTTGTCCGTTGTTGGTTAATATGGTAAATGCTGGAAAGAAGGGTGTAAAATCTGGTGAAGGTTTTTATTCTTGGTCGCACGGTACCAAAGATTTAGTGGTGAGTGCCAGCTTTTCCTAGATACACTCGCATTGTATGGCAAAAAAAAGCCGTCTTGATTTAAATTAAGACGGCTTTTTTATGTATAGTAAACAGAAATTTAAATCTTAGTAACTTTTACGGCGTTGAGTCCTTTCATGCCTTTTTCCAGTTCAAAACTTACTTTATCACCTTCCACTACGTCATCAATAAGACCTTTGTAATGCACAAAGTAACTTTCGTTGGTTCCGATTTCTTTTATGAAACCAAACCCTTTTTCAGTATTAAAGAAATCAATCTTTCCTTGACGAGCGGTGTCCATGTCAAACTCTTCTTGTTTTGGAACAGAAGTAGCAATATCTCCTAATTCAAACTCTATTTTTTTGTCAGGATCTGGTGGAGTATCAGAAATGTTACCGTTCTCATCAATGTAAGCAATCATGTTGTCTAAGCCACCTCCTTTTGAGGAAGCTTTACGCTCCATTCGCTTTTCATCCTTCTCTTTTTTCTTCTTTTGACGTTGTTTTTCTTTTTCTTTTTTAGAATAAGTTTCTTGTGATTTAGACATTAATTGTACCTGGATATTATTTGTTGTATACGAATGTAGCAATTAATTACCTATGAAATGATGGTAGCCATTATTTATTAAGAATAAAAGCCATTATTAACTGTTTTGAAGCTCGTCGCTGCAGGTTTTAAAGGAGTACCTCAATTAATGCGTAAATGGCTTTATTTGTTTAACGCAATCCTACGCTTTAGTTTATTCTACTTTTCAACTCATACAGAAAATGGAATGCCGTTTCACCGAGTGATGGCTTATTGATTTTGTTATACTTTTTCGCGTTTATAGTCATCTAACTACCCAGGTTGAAATTGTATTTCATTTGCGAATTATTAGTAAAAAAGTACCGATTAGAATCCTAAAAACCACATATTTGCGCACATGAGAAGAATACTTATTGGCCTATTGGTAGCGTCATCACTACTGGGTTTTTCACAAGATAAACTCCTAACTATTCAAGATGCGATACGCGGATTTCAGTTATACCCTAAAGGCTTATATGATGTGCAATGGTTGCCAGGTGGAAAGTGGTTTTCGCAACTAACTAATGCCGAGTCAGGTCAAACTATTGAAGTACAAGAAATTAGCTTGACCAAAGGCAGAAACATAAGTGTTTCGCTAAGTGACATAAATGCTTCATTATCTGAAGACTCACAGTTAAAAAGATTACCGCGAGCGAATTGGGTTAGTGATAAGGAGTTTCAGTTTATGTCTAATGGTCAAGGATATGCATATCATATTGAAAAAAAATCGAGTCGAGCTCTAGCCTATCAAAATAAGTTTAATGTGAATGATCCTCAACTTTTTAGTGATGGAACAGGATATGTAGCAGAAACAGAAAAAGGACTAGCTTTTGATTATAACGGAAATTCGGCAGAGATCAAGTCTGATATAGATGGTATAGTGATTGGTAAAACAGTACATCGTTCTGAATTTGGCATTTCAGGAGGATTATTTCCTTCTCCAAGTCATGGCTTATTAGCCTATTACGAAATGGATGAAAGAATGGTAACCCAATATCCACTCTTCAAGCTGTCTGATACGCCGGCTACCACAAACATGATTAGATATCCAACAGCTGGTGCAAAGAGTCATCATGTAGTTCTTAAAATTAAAGATTTACGTACTGGAAGAGATCCGATAACCCTGCAAACAACGGGAGATCCGGAGCAATATCTAACCAATGTAAGCT
>CAMDBP010000063.1 GCA_945889315.1 Chitinophaga pinensis | reverse complement strand
GCAACTATTACGATTACTCACTACAACTAAAAGAATGTTCAATAACTTTAACCTTTTGTGTACCACAGCTCTACTATTCTCAGGAATAACATCCGTATTTGCACAAAGTGGAACTTACTATACTATCCGAGATTTGGAGGCTTGGACTTCTGCACAAGTAAAATATAAAGTCAATAAAAAATTAGACTTTGCGTTTGAAGAACAGCTTAGGCTTAAAGACAACGCGACTAATGTGGATCAATATTTCTCAGAGCTAACAGTGAACTATAATTTGAGTAAAAAAATAAACCTCGGTTTTGGCACAAGATACGTAAAAGTAAATGACAATGTGGGCAAGAAACAAGGCTATGAAACTCATTATAGATGGAATGCAGACGTGGGCTATAATCATGAGATTAATAAGCTCGATTTAAAATATAGACTTAGCTATCAATCAAGAAACGACCGTCACATAAGTGCTGCGGATGGGGATAATACACGCAATACACTAAGATTCAAAATTAGCTCTGTTTACAATATCAAAAACTGGAAATTCGATCCAAAATTATCTGCAGAGTTTTTTAATGTGCTCAATAATAACGAAGGATTAAACCGTGTACGATACACTTTAGGTACGGATTATAATTTTAAAAACGCTGGAGAGTTAGGCGCTTACTTTAGGATAGAAAAAGAATTAACAGGCGTATTTCGCAAAACCATCAACATTATGGGGATTCAATATATGTACACCATTAAAGCAAAAAAAATATGATGGTAAAAACATTGAAGTTTTTAGCAATTCTCTTCTTAGGAATTTCTTTTTTTTCATGTAAAAAAGTAATTTTTGTACCTGACGAAGAAGTTTTTATAGATTCTACAGGCCTAGGGTCAGAAACGCATGATAACGGTTTTCCTGCCAACTATGATGTAGTTTTTGATAATAGCAAAGTACACAGAATTGAAATTGTATTTACCCCTGAAGAATGGACAGCAATGCAGGCAGACTTAAAAGTGAAGACAGCAGGAGGCGGCGGTCCTGGAGGTACATTTAATACTGAAAACCCTACTTATTTCCCGGCAGACATTTATTACAACAACTTAGTTTGGAAAGATGTAGGAGTGCGTTACAAAGGTAATTCCTCACTTATAGCCAATAGTGGGAAACTTCCGCTAAGATTTAATTTTGATGAATTTGAGAATGTAAATTCCGCGATTAAGGATCAACGCTTCTATGGATTTAAAGAACTATCCATGAGTAGTAATTATAACGATCCGTCTGTCATGAGAGAGCATGTAGCTGACGAGTTATTTCGAGACTTTGGTGTGCCTGTAGTAAGAACTGTTTACTATGAAGTATATATCAATAAAGGGAACGGTCCTGAATATTATGGGGTGTACACCATGTGCGAAATCATCTCTGACACCTTTCTTAAATCGTATTTTGGCACCAAAACTGGAAATTGTTATAAACCAGACGGAGCAGGAGCCGCTTTTGCTCAAACAGGATTTAACTTAGATCATTTTGAATTAAAAACTAATGAGGTACAAAACGACAAATCTGACGTGCAAAAAATGTTTGACTACCTTCATGCAAATACCAGAACAACCAATCCAGCACAATGGAAATCAGACTTAGAATCTATTTTTGATGTGGATGGGTTCTTAAAATATCTAGCCGTAAATACGACGATACAAAACTGGGACACCTACGGACGAATGACACACAACTACTACTTGTATAATGACCCAACAATAGGTAAGTTAAGATGGATAGTTTGGGATAATAATGAAGCATTTCAATCTGGTAAAATGGGCGGCGCTCTTCCATTTGATATGAGTGGTGTTGGGACTAATTGGCCACTGATTAGTTACATAATCGCTGATGCTGGCTATCTTAAAAGATATAAAGAATACATCAAATCTTTTGTGGAAACCACCTATTCGACCAACAGAATGACTGGCATTTTTGACAGTAACGTAAGCTTACTTCAGAGTTCTGTAAATGCAGAACGTACAGGATTTTCTTATGTCAATGGTCAGTTTAACAGTGCCGTTAGCACATTAAAAACCCACAATAGCAGTAGAGTATCTGCCGCTAATTTATTCGTCCAATAAAGCGAAACCAATAAA
Organism: Chitinophaga pinensis; assembly: GCA_945889315.1. Classification (GTDB taxonomy): domain Bacteria; phylum Bacteroidota; class Bacteroidia; order NS11-12g; family UBA9320; genus UBA9320. The sequence continues at coordinate 7,668 of CAMDBP010000063.1, read as the reverse complement.
AAATCTGCAAAAGACAAAACACTTTTTTTTGTAGACATAATTAATAAGGAATACCATTGGTTAGGCTAAATTTGCATGCCTAAAACTAAACACTCGGTGTTTTAGGTTTTTTAAGATATCAATAGCAAATGCATAGAACACATACGTGCGGCGAGCTTCGCACCAATCATATCGGCACAATAGTCACCTTAAGTGGATGGGTACAACGAAGAACAGACTTTGGAGCATTGACCTTCATTGATTTGCGCGATAGATATGGCATAACTCAACTTTCTTTTAACGAAGAGTATAATAAAGAGTTAAACGAAAAAGCCAGATCACTAGGACGTGAATTTGTAATAAAAGTTCACGGCGAAGTAATTGAGCGTAGTAGTAAAAATGACAAAATACCTACTGGTCATATAGAAATAAAAGTAACTGATTTTGAAGTCCTTAATGCTTCATTAACTCCTCCATTTACGATAGAAGATGACACAGACGGAGGTGAAGAAATACGCTTAAAATACCGCTACCTTGACTTACGCAGAAATGCAATACAAGACAAGCTTATTTTAAGAAGTAAGTTAAACAAAGCAGTTCGAGATTACCTTAATAATGCTGGGTTTATTGATGTTGAAACTCCAGTGCTTATCAAATCTACGCCAGAAGGAGCACGCGACTTTGTGGTGCCCAGTAGAATGAATGAAGGCCAGTATTACGCCTTACCGCAAAGCCCTCAAACATTTAAACAACTGCTTATGGTAAGCGGATTGGATAAATACTATCAGATTGTAAAGTGCTTTAGAGACGAGGATTTTAGAGCAGATAGACAACCTGAGTTTACACAAATAGACTGTGAAATGTCATTCGTAGAGCGCGAAGACATATTAAGCACATTTGAAGGAATGATACGCGATGTGTTTCAAAGCGTAAAAGGGATAGACCTTGGTCAAATCCCTCTAATTACGTATGATAACGCGATGAAACGTTTCGGAAGTGACAAACCAGACATGCGATTTGGGATGGAATTGGTAGACTTAGATGAAGTAGCTAAAGGAAATGGATTTAGCGTTTTTGATAATGCAGAGAGTATTGTAGCTATAAACGTGAAAGGCGGTAATACCTTCACGCGCAAGGAATTAGATGCGTTTACGGATTGGGTTAAACGACCACAAATTGGAGCTCTAGGACTTATTTATTGTAGAGTAAATGAAGATGGTAGCCTGAAATCATCCGTAGATAAGTTCTTTGACGAAACCAAACTAAAACTTTGGGCTGATCAATGCGCTTCTAAGGCTGGCGACTTAATTCTTGTGCTTAGTGGCAAAACAGATAAAGTGCGTAAGCAAATGAATGAACTTCGCCTAAACGTTGGGGAATTACAAGGACTAAGGCCAAAAAACAAATTTGCAGCTTGCTGGGTAGTAGACTTCCCGTTAGTGGAGTACGACGAAGAAAGTGGCAAATGGCATGCAATGCATCACCCCTTTACTTCTCCTATACCTGCGGATAGAGATAAAATGCAAACTGATCCAGGAGCGGTAAAAGCCAATGCTTATGACATGGCTATTAATGGAATGGAAGTAGGTGGTGGTAGTATTCGAATACACGACAAACAGTTACAAAAACGAATGTTTGACTTACTTGGATTTACGGAAGAAGAAGCTCAAGAGCAATTTGGTTTCTTAATGAATGCTTTTGAATATGGAGCGCCGCCACATGGCGGTATAGCTTTTGGTCTTGATAGACTGACAGCTATTCTTGCCGGCACAGATTCTATACGAGATGTAATTGCATTCCCTAAGAATAACATGGGTCGCGACATCATGATAGACGCTCCCGCACCGCTTAACGCTGATCAGAAAAAAGAATTAGGCATGTAAAAGATTAATCTAAACGATTAGCCTTAAACATACCTTCTTGATATATGCTATAGCATTCTGCTATTACAGGCAACATTTTTTCACGTTGCACTTCATCTGTTTCGTTATTAATAAGTAGATACTCTGCTTTAGTAAAATGCTTCATTAATGTGTCTGATGTACACGAGCAATAATCCTCGCTTAACAAGGGGAATCTCACGGCATATCCACCTAAATCATCCAAGCAAGAAGAAGTTAGTTTAGCGCGATCTTCTTCTTCCCAAGACACCCTATTTGCTATTAATCGAGTCACAATAAGAATTAGCACCAACGCTATCACTCCTATCGCTATATACTTTTGCCACTTATTCGTCATTGCCTTATTTTTATGCAATATTATTCCATAAAAGTCAATTAAAATACCTTGTTTTGAGGAATAAAATAATGACTTATATGCACGTGATAGCCGAAACTCCTGACCATTATGTCACACAAATCCCTAAAGATCGCCAAGCGGTTTTCAATGATTTACGGAAAGCTATATTGGATAACATGCCTAAAGAACTCGAAGAATGTATGAGTTATGCAATGCTCGGATATGTAGTACCTAAAAGCGTATATCCTGCTGGCTATCACTGTTCCCCAGAGCTTCCATTACCTTTTGTGAACCTTGCTTCGCAGAAAAACTTTATTGCATTTTATCACATGGGGATGTATGCAAATACAGAACTATACAATTGGTTTATTACGGAATATGCCAAGCGGTGTAAATACAAAATTGATATGGGAAAAAGCTGTGTCCGTTTTAAACGAATGAACGATATCCCCATAGATTTAATTGGTGAACTAATGACTAAGTTAAGCGTGCAGGATTGGATATCAATGTACGAAACTGCATTTGTTAAAAAGAAGTGATTAAGAGTTAGTCTCTCGTGTCCTATTCACTCAATTCATTCAAAAAATCCACTAATTTCTCCACGGCCTTCCCCCTGTGACTAAAAGTAGACTTCTCTGCCATTGTCATTTCAGCAAAGGTCTTGCTATACCCTGCAGGCACAAAAATAGGATCGTAACCAAACCCCTGAGCTCCTGATCTAACATATGTTATTTCACCCTCGCATATCCCTTCAAACAGATATTCCTCCCCTTCTAGAATAAGGGCAATTACGGTTTTAAATCTTGCTTTTCGATTAGCTCGATTTGTCAAATTTTTAAGCAATAAGTCCATATTAGCTTCACTGTCACGTTGCCCTCCAGCATACCTTGCAGAATATACACCAGGCGCACCATTCAACTCTTCTACTTCAAGTCCTGTATCATCCGAAAAACACGTTGAGTTTGTTTTCTCATATACCTGTCTAGCTTTTTGCAGCGCATTTTGACCCAATGTGTCCCCTGTTTCTAACAGCTCATCAGGAAATATTAGAGGATTAAGGCCTAGTATTTCTACGTGAGGTAACTTATTCTGTATTTCCGCAATCTTATTTTTATTTTGCGATGCAAAAATGATTTTCATGGACCACAAAGTAAGTGAATCATTAGGTTATACAATGAATTATAACTTGAGAAACAATCAAGGCGTGTAGAATATATTCTAGTTAATTTACCCATCTTTGCTTCGTCATCGAATCAAGCACTCACATATCTACCGCACCACTTGCTGAACGCATACGTCCTAAAACCTTGGACGACGTGGTAGGGCAGCAACATATTATCGGCCCTGGAAAGCCTTTAAGACGAGCTTTAGAAAATGGAGCAATGTACTCCTGTATTTTTTGGGGACCACCAGGGGTAGGAAAAACTACGTTGGCACAAATTTTTTCTTATACCCTCAAGACACCTTTTTTTAAACTTAGTGCTATAAACGCCGGGGTTAAAGATGTACGTGAAGTCATCGAAAAAGCACAAAAAACCAAGTTCATGGGCAGTGGCGGTAGCGCCATTTTATTTATTGATGAAATCCATCGTTTTAATAAAGGACAGCAAGATGCATTATTAGGTGCAGTAGAGCAAGGTATAATAACCTTAATTGGAGCTACCACAGAAAATCCAAGCTTTGAAATAAATGCTGCGTTACTCTCTCGTTGTGAAGTATTTGTGTTAGAATCACTTAAACTGGATGATTTAAAACAATTAGTACTAAATGCATGCAAAACCGATGTGCAACTCCTTCAGAAAAACATAACCATAAAGGAATGGGAAGCGTTAGTTGCCATAAGTGGAGGAGATGGTCGTAAACTATTAAATGCCCTTGAAATAATTGTAAACTTTCAAGGTGGTAAACAAATTACGATAACCAACACGTTGGTTGAAGTTGCCGTGCAAAAAAAAATAGTCCTGTTCGATAAGGGTGGCGAGCAGCATTACGATATTATTTCAGCATTTATTAAATCTATACGAGGAAGCGATCCAAATGCAGCGGTATATTACCTAGCTAGAATGATAGAAGGCGGGCAAGACCCAAAATTTATTGCACGCCGACTCATTATCTCCGCAAGCGAAGATATTGGAATGGCAAATCCCAACGCATTACTGCTTGCCAATGCTGGATTTGATGCTGTAACTAATATTGGTTATCCCGAATGCAGAATAGTGCTTTCGCAACTCACAATATACCTTGCGACGAGCCCTAAAAGTAACGCTAGCTATATGGCCATTAACAAGGCTCAATCTCATGTTAAACAGACAGGGGACTTGCCAATACCGCTCAGCTTACGAAATGCACCTACTAAACTAATGAAAGAATTAGATTACGGGAAAGGATATAAATATGCTCACGATTACCCAAACAACTTTACTCAACAAGAATTTCTACCCAGTGAAATCTCGAACTCGCTTTATTACGAACCTGGAGACAATCCTACAGAGCAAAAAATAAAAGAAAGACTGAAGTCTCTTTGGAAAGATAAATACGGCTATTAGCGCTCGCTAAGTTTTTTAGGAATACAATTGAATGTGTTTATTCTAATCGTTTAAGCTCAAGGCGTTCTATCTTTTGCTGACTCGCTTCCACAATTTTAATTTCAAAATTATCAATGATAAAGATTTCACCGGCACTTGGTATTTCTTCCAAGTTAGCAACGACAAAACCCCCAAGCGTTTCATAATCACCTTCAGGAATATTTAGATCATACTTTTCATTTATTAGATCCACTTCTGTTTTGGCATTCAGAGAGTATACACCATTTTCATCAACTACTGAATTAGGATCCTCTACCTCATCATGTTCATCATCTATCTCACCAAATATTTCTTCCATGATATCCTCAACAGTTATGATACCCGCGGTACCACCATACTCATCTACAACTAATGCGATACTTTTTTGCGTTAGGCTAAACTCATTTAGCATATCATTAGCTGATTTTGACTCATTGGTAATGAGAATTGGAATTAAAATAGATTTAATCGTTTTAGGCTTTTTATGCAAATCTAAGTGATGTGCATACCCGATTATATTATCCATATTATCTTTATAAACCAAAATTTTAGAATGTTGTGAAGCAATAAACAATTGCTCTAATTCTTTTACAGTGCTAGATAACTCAATCGCTGTAATTGCGGTACGTGACACTAAACAGTCTCTAACCTTCACGTTTCCAAAATCTAATGCATTCTTTAAAATATCAGTATCTACCTCATTATCGTCCCCTTCTTGATTACTGTGAGAAGATTGCGAGATGAAATGATCTAAATCTACTTTACTAAATTGTGGCGTCTGCTCGGTAAAATCTGTTTTAACAATTTTACTTAAAATCTTATTGCTGAGCCATATTACAAACTGAACAAGTGGCCATAGCAGAAAGTAGAAAACTTGAAACGGATAAATAAGAACGCTCAAAATGCCACTTGGGTTGAGTCTAAAAAGTGCTTTTGGTAAAAATTCTGCGGTAACAACAACAACTAATGTTGAAATTAGCGTAGCGAGAATAAGAGCCGGCACAGAGCCTACATAAATTTCTATCGTAGGACGCAATAACTCCTCCATGAAGATACCATAAATCACTAAGGCCACATTATTCCCAACTAAAATGGTACTTATAAATTTAGATGGATTTTTAAGATACCCCGAGCATATCTGAGCCCAACGTTTGCCTTGATTACTTTTAAGTTCTACGCGCAACTTATTAGCTGTGATAAAAGCAATCTCCAATCCAGAGAAAAACCCTGATAAGATCAAGGTTGTAATAACTATAGCAAGAGGCGACATCTATTAATGGCAAAAATACGTGATTCCTTAATCATTCAAGTAAAATATCCAATCTCACTGAATTAATAATGTCAAGATGTTCAGGAACAAGCAAATTAATTTCCCATCATTTTTTTGATATATTCGTTGCCTTTATACATTAACAGACGAGAATTCAACACGTTTTATAGGACTGCTATCTTCTGAATTTAACTTCTAAATCGCGTAAATAACCACCTAAAATAAAGGCTTTATTAAAAAATACATGAGGAAAATACTACTTGCTGCCCTTATCATATCACTCACACTGCACTCATGTAAGAAAGACGTGCCAGCAGATGAGCCGACCTTTGAAATCATTCAAATCACGACTGATTTTGGAAATATTTACCTCGATTTATATGAGGAAACACCTTTTCATCAGCACAATTTTGATAGCTTGGTACGCGCTGCGTTTTACGACAGCACCGAATTTCACCGATGTGTCGATAATTTTGTCATACAAGGAGGCAGTCCATCCAGTAAAGACGATAACAGGAATAATGATGGGAGTGGCGGCCCTGGATATACTGTACCTGCAGAGATTGACTCTTCCCAATTTAAACATTTTTACGGCGCATTAGCCGCTGCCAGAAATGGCAACATGACCAACCCTAGTCGCAAATCTAGCGGATCACAGTTTTACATCGTAACAGACACAAGTGGTGCTCATTTCTTGGACGGTGAATACACTACTTTTGGAAAAGTTCTAGCAGGAATGGACGTTGCTAAAACAATCGAACGTCAACCTAAAAATTCGAATGGCTTGCCCACTACACGAATTAAAATGTACATACAATACGTTAACTTGACTCAATCTGAATTAAACGAACTCGGTATAATACTAGACTAATATGAAAATTAGAATTCAAGGAGATTCCGTGCGATTTAGACTTTCACAAACCGAAGTAACTGAGTTAGTAAATCAAGGAGAAACTTGGTCTAAATGCCAATTTCCTAAAGGTGAATTGATTTACGGTTTGGTTACTTCAGAAGATAAATCCATGACCTGTATTTTTGACAATGGAAAGATTACAGGAAAAATACCAAGATTATTACTGCACAGATGGGACTCCGATGATCGGGTAGGATTTGAGGCTATAGCTGACGGACTTTTTATCCTTGTTGAAAAAGATTGGCAATGCTTAAAACCACGGGTTAATGAAGACGAAAATAACCTTTTTGTAAATCCGCAATCGCTTTGAACCCCTATGTCAGAAAAGAGGATTGAAGGTCTACACGAAATCAAAATTACGAGAATCAGGAACGGAGAAATCCAAGAACAAAACGATGTAGTAGCAGTAGAAGCGCCTTTAGAAATTCAAATTCAACATATTGACGAGCAGAAACCTACCGCTATTTCTGTAACTATGCGCACTCCTGGCGATGACGAAGAACTTGCGCTAGGCTTTTTATTTACCGAAGGTTTATTGCACGCCTACTCACAAATTAAGGCGGTAAAATACTCAGGCGATAACATTGTTAAAATCTACTTAATTAAAGATGTAAAAATCGAACTGCAAAAAATAGAACGGAATTTTTATACTACGAGTAGTTGTGGCGTATGTGGAAAGGCCAGCATCGAGGCGATACACACTA
>CAMDBP010000062.1 GCA_945889315.1 Chitinophaga pinensis | reverse complement strand
AGAAAAAATCATATGCGGAAACAAAATTATTGACGAATGCAAATTCAAAAGTTAAATCATCAAATTCTTGTGGAATACATTTTCTAACAATTCCCTTCTCAATGAAAGATAAGTAGTTCTCTTTATGACCTACTTTTAAAATTATTGAATTTTTGGCAAATTCACGTCTTATAAGTTTAGATGAAAAGAACTCCCAATCTTTTTCAGAAATAGCAACCATTTTTTGGAAATATTTTTTTATTTCAATCATTTCTCGTTCTCAATTAGGCTGTTTCAAGTGAGTGGTTTCTTTTAAAGCATGACGCATAACTTGTATATACCCGCTACACAATAGCGTGTATACTCATAATTTGGGTAGGATTTGCGCTATAAAGTAGCGTTTTATTTTTCAAATATAAATTATAAACTATCAAAAGGCGATTGAATATTTTGAATGGCCTTGGTACTTACATGCGTATAAATTTCAGTGGTTTTATTATGCTTGTGTCCAAGCAATTCTTGAATGTATCTTAAGTGAGTGCCGTTCTCTAAAAGATGGGTGGCATAACCTTGTCACCACCAATGCAAGGTCCCTGTTGTACGTAGCGGGGCAGTCTATTCGATTACCAGACAAAAACTAGCGCACTACTGCTTAAGCGGCGGTCTGCTAATGTAGTCCTTTACTACAATGGCTTCCGGAAAAATACGGCGTACATCCACCAGTAATTGTTGGGCGTCTATCTCATGATAATAGTCACCTACTCGTATTTTCCAATACGGCTGCTGGTACAAGCTGTAGGTTTTGACGTTATAGTCTGCAAATTCTACGGTAAACTTATTCTCTGATAGTCTCGCTTGATTCCTATCTGTAAAAAATGCTATTTGAATACGGTAACCTGTTATCTTAGTGGTATCTATACTCGCATTTTTTATGCGCAGCTGTTCGTTAATGGTCTCGTCTATTTTTATAGTTACTTGTCCGTAACTCATACACGCAAACAAGCTAAGGCATACCAGTAGGGTGTACTTAACTTTCTTTACCATGGCATTTCTTATATTTTTTGCCACTACCACAAGGACAATCGTCGTTTCTACCCACTTTTATCTCACTGCGTATAGGCACAGCTACAGGCTTAGGCTCATTATCTACAGCGGCGTTTCCGTCTTGTGCCAGCAAGGCTTCTGCGGCACGACTGGTTTTCATTTTGCTTAAGTCTTCTCGCTTTTGCTCTTTGGCTTCTTTCATGGAGTCTGCCTCTTGCACAGCTATATTCCCTTTCATGAGTAGCGATATAATCTCACTATTTAAGGTGTTGATCATCGTTTGGAAAAGGTTAAAGGATTCCAGTTTGTAAATAAGCAATGGATCTTTTTGTTCGTAAGAAGCATTATTGGCAGTTTGCTTTAAATCGTCTAACTCTCTCAAATGCTCTTTCCAATGATCGTCAATACTGTCTAGTGCCACAAAACGCTCGAAGGCATTGGTTATTTCGGCGCCATGGGTCGCAATTGCTTTCTCTAGGTTTACAGAGATGCTAATGGTTTTCTTTCCATCAGAGAAAGGAACCAAAATATTTTTCACTTCACTTCCTCTGTCTCGTTGTATATTTTTAAATACGGCTAAGGCACGCTCGGCAATATCTTTATTCTTACGGTCATACGCAGCTAGCAATTCATCAAATACCCTTTGAACAAGATCATCTTGTTTTGCATTTGCAAAGTCTGCTGCCGATAGTCTAGGCTCAAACGCCAATTGACGTATAGATTCAAACTTAAATCCTTCAAAATCACCTGCGGCCTTAAATTCAGAAACATGGTCTTCTACCCAGTCGTACATCGCATTGTTAATGTCTACAGATAATCGCTCGCCATACAGCGCATTTTTTCGACGGGTGTAAATAACGACACGTTGCTTGTTCATTACATCGTCATACTCCAATAGTCGCTTACGTACCCCAAAGTTATTTTGTTCTACTTTTTTCTGCGAACGCTCAATGGTTTTTGAAATCATGGAATGCTGAATAACTTCGCCTTCTTCGTAGCCAAATCTATCCATTACTTTAGAGACTCTGTCAGAGCCAAAAAGACGCATTAAGTTATCTTCTAGCGATACAAAGAATTGAGATGATCCAGGATCGCCTTGACGCCCAGCTCTACCTCGTAACTGTCTGTCTACCCGTCTGCTATCATGACGCTCTGTACCTATAATGGCAAGTCCGCCTACTTCTTTTACGCCTTTACCTAGTTTGATGTCTGTACCACGACCCGCCATGTTGGTGGCCAAAGTTACACTACCGGGTTGCCCTGCCTCAGCCACAATATCGGCCTCACGCTGGTGCTGTTTGGCATTCAATACGTTGTGTTTTATCTTACGCATGTTCAGCATTCTACTCAGTAACTCCGATATTTCTACAGAAGTAGTACCCACTAACACGGGTCTTCCTTCGGCTTGTAAGCGAATAATCTCTTCTGCTACGGCATTAAATTTCTCCCGCACGGTCTTGTAAACCAAGTCATCTTTATCTGCTCTAGAGATAGATCTGTTGGTAGGTATTACCACTACGTCCAGTTTGTATATTTCCCATAACTCGCCTGCTTCTGTTTCTGCAGTACCCGTCATACCTGAAAGTTTGTGGTACATACGGAAGAAGTTTTGAAGGGTGATGGTTGCAAAGGTTTGTGTAGCAGCTTCTACTTTTACATTTTCTTTTGCCTCAATAGCCTGATGTAAACCATCAGAGTATCTTCTGCCATCCATTACACGTCCTGTTTGCTCATCTACGATTTTAATCTTACCATCTTGAATAATGTATTCTACATCTATTTCAAACATGGTATATGCTTTAAGCAATTGGTTTATGCTATGTATACGCTCTGATTTTACAGAGAAGTTACGCATCAACTCATCTTTTTGCTTCAATTTTTCTGCTTCTGTATGCTCAGATTTTTCTAAATCAGCAATGGCAGAACCAACGTCAGGAAGCACGAAAAAGTCTGTGTCATCACTGTTATCGGTAATTAGGTCAATCCCTTTGTCAGTGAGTTCAATTTGGTTGTTTTTTTCATCGATGGTAAAATACAATTCCGCGTCTACGATATGCATTTCCTTTTGCTGGTCTTGCAAGTAGTAGTTTTCGGCTTTGGTCATTAACATCTTATTGCCTGTTTCTCCTAGGTACTTGATCAACTGCTTGTTTTTAGGGAAACCTCGTTGACATCTGAATAAGAGTAATCCAGCATCTTTTTCGCCTGTTTTACCTTCGGCAATAAGTTTCTTAGCATCGGCAAGAGCAGTGGTTAGGTAACGTTTTTGCGCATCTACTACCTTTTGAATTTTTGGTTTTAACTCATTAAATTCATGGATATCGCCTTTGGGTGTCGGGCCACTTATAATTAAAGGAGTACGTGCGTCATCTATCAAAACAGAATCTACCTCATCAATCATCGCAAAGTGATGTTTTTGCTGCACTTGCTCCTCAGGGCTATGCGCCATGTTATCTCTTAAGTAATCAAAACCAAACTCATTATTGGTTCCGTAAGTTATATCCGCTAAATACGCATTTTTACGCTCTGGTGAGTGAGGTCTGTAGTAATCTAAACAATCTACGGAAAGGCCATGAAACTGAAAAATAGGGGCATTCCATTCAGCATCTCGTCGTGCTAGATAATCATTCACGGTTACAATGTGTACGCCACGTTGTCCCAGGGCATTGAGGTATGCGGGTAGGGTAGACACCAAGGTTTTACCTTCTCCTGTTTGCATCTCTGCTACATTTCCTTTGTGCAAGGCAACACCACCTATAAGCTGTACGTCATAGTGCACCATGTTCCAAGTAACTTCTTGTCCTGCAGCATCCCATGATGTTTGATAAATAACCTCATTACCTGAAATTAGAATATTTGCTTTTTGAGCAGCGAGGTTTCTATCCATATCGGTTGCCGTAGCCACCAAGGTATCCATTTCGGTAAATCTACGTGCGGTTTCTTTAACCACAGCAAACGCCTCTGGAAGCAATTGTTCTAGAATTTCTTCTAGTTTTTCATCGCGTTCTTTTTCAAGCTCATCTATACGATCGTAAGCGGTTTCTTTCTTTTCTATTTCAGTAATAGTTGCCTTTTCTATTTCTGCCCTTAAGTCAGCAACTTCGGTGTCTATTTCTGACAAATAGTCGTTAACGCGGCTTTTAAACTCCGCAGTCTTGGCCCGTAATTGGTCGTTGGATAGGTTTTTTAGTTTATCAAACTCAGCGTTTATTTTTCCCACGTAAGGCGTTATTTCCTTGACGTCTTTATCTGCTTTGTTACCAAAAAATTTTGAAATTCCTCCTAATATTGAATTGAGCATTTGTATCTATTTCTTATTCGTTATTCTATAAGTATGCCATGCGTTAACAGGGCTTATTTCTTAATGTTTTTCATTTTTAGCGTATTTCTTAAACGTATTCCACCAAAAGAGGTCAAGTTGTTTATATATTTAACCTAAAAAATGAGGTTCAAAAGTAACCATATTTATCTTTGAACCATCTAATAAACAATGCGAATATTAATCTTAGGATCTGGTGCAAGAGAGCACGCTATAGCTTTAAAACTGAGCAAAGAAATAGGCAAGGAGAATGTATTTGTGGCACCCGGAAACGGTGGCACACAAAACTGCAGTAGTAACGTGGATTTCACGTTCAAGGATTTTGATAAAGTAAAGGCTTTTTGCCTACAAGAACAGATAGAGGTGGTCATACCAGGTTCTGAAGAAGCCATAGATGCCGGGATACGAGACTTTATGGAGGCAGATAGCGAGGTAAAGGATGTATTTGTCTTTTCTCCCGATAAACATGCTGGTCAATTAGAAAGTAGTAAAGCGTTTGCAAAAGAGTTTATGGCAAAGGAAGGGATTCCAACAGCAGCCTATCAATCTTTTACGGCTGAAACGGTAGAAGAGGGCCATTTGTTTTTAGCCTCACTAAAGCCTCCTTACGTGTTAAAAGCAGACGGTTTAGCAGCGGGAAAGGGCGTTTTAATTCTAAATGATTTGCAGGAAGCAAAAGACGAGTTGAGCAGTATGCTGGTAGATGCCAAATTTGGTGCAGCAAGCAGTACTGTGGTCATAGAAGAGTTTTTAGACGGAATAGAGTTTAGTGTTTTTGCGCTTACGGATGGAGATAATTATGTGCTCTTGCCAGAAGCAAAAGATTATAAGCGAATAGGAGAGGGCGATACGGGTTTAAATACTGGAGGAATGGGTGCTGTAAGTCCAGTGCCTTTCTTTGACGACGAACTAAAATTAAAAACCATACGAGATGTGGTAGAGCCGACTATTAAGGGTTTAAAAAAACAGAAACTTAATTACCGTGGTTTTGTTTTCTTTGGACTTATTGTGGTAAATAACGATCCATTTGTAATAGAGTATAACGTTAGAATGGGTGATCCTGAAACCGAAGTGGTTATTCCACGTCTTGCAGAGTCCCTTTCTCAGCTAATTATGGATGCCAAAAATGGTCAATTAACCAATCGTATAGCGGCCGCAAATCCAGCATTCGCTACAACGGTATTTGCGGTATCTGGCGGATATCCAGAGGATTATGCTACAGATAAAGTGATTACTATAAACGACGCCAGTGAAACCTTGTTTCATGCCGGAACTAAAATGGTAGGTGATGCGTTACTTACAAGTGGCGGAAGAGTTTTGGCAGCTACGTGTTATGGCGCAACCATGAGAGAAGCCCTAAGCGCAAGTTATGAAGGAATAGAATCCATCACTTTTGAAGGAAAATATTATAGAAAAGATATAGGAAACGATTTAGAAAAATTTATTAAATAATGGAAGTATTAAAAAAAATATTCGGTTACCTAACCTTCAAAAAAGATACAGGAGAAGGTTCATTTTTAAAGTCGATGCACCTCATTAATAAGCTATCGTTGCTTATGTTTTTGGTATCGATAATCTATTTGATTATTAAAATTACACGGTAATAATTGGCTGGTAAAGTCGTTTAATTACCTATCCGATAGCAAAAAAAAACACAGCGTTTTGTCCGTATATGAAAGATAGAGTGAATAAACTTAATTTAAGACATTATCTAAGCTTGGTTTCCTTGCTTTGGTTAGGAATTACGGTATCTGCACAAACCATACGAATTGAATCCAGAAAGAATGTAATGGACGACGCATTTGCCAAGAGCCAAAGCATATTGCCGGTATATAAGTTTGACAGTATGTGTATAGAACCGTATGCGAAATTTGGGGTAGATATGGGTAAAAACCAAGCATGGTACACCATTAAGAAGTTACCCAATATGACGGGTTGCAGAGACACCGGCTATACCTACATCTACTTTTCTGGTGCTGACAATGCAACCAATAAAGGCTATCTGCTTACCCTTATTGGAAATTACGTACGTTCTCGCAGAACTATGTATTTTTATATAGATAGAAATAATGATTTTGATTTTACCAATGACGGAGCGCCTGATAGTATTACCGTTCAACAGAATGATTTTGAACTAGAACTGGAAAATACCAACGTAAAAGGAGCAACCTACGCCATTAAGCTAAGTCGATTTGTATATGGAGAGAATATGCCGTATAAAAATTTGCTTACCACCCATTACAAAGCCCATAGCGGAGCCAAAGAGTTTACCAATATAAATTATTGCTTTAGGGAGCAGCGGTACAATGCTATTTCTGCAGATTATAAAGGTGAAAAAGATTCATTCACCATTGGTATAAAGGACATGAATGTGAACGGAGTTTACAATGAGAGTTGTACCGATATGCTTTATATAGGCACATACAAGAGCCAAATAGCTTCTGATGAGCTGTTTAGTATAATACCCGTAATTTCAAATAATGCCTTTGAATGGGGCGGAAGAAAATACCGGATTCTGACTATTGAAAGTACGGGAAGCTACATCGAGATAAAAGAAGATGTGAACGCGCAACTAAGTAACAAATTAGAGCTGGGCAAAAAAGTGCCTGATTTTGATTACTTCAATATTTTAAGTAAGAAACACAATCTTAAAGAATACCGAAAAAAAGAAGTTTTTTTGTTTTTCTGGGATAAAGAAACATTGAGTGACGAGGATAGAACCTATCTTTCCAAAATCAACACGGAGTTTAGTGAAGAAATTAAAATTATCACATTAAATCACGGGGACGAGCCAAAGCAGGTGCGTATCACCTATTATTATGACAAGATAGACTGGCCTGTGGGATATAGCAACAGTGAGATAGGTGCTAAATATTTCTTAGAAGACGTAAACCGAGGTTTTTATGTGGGTAAACATCGCATACTCAAAAACGATAATATTATGCCCAAAGCAATGTACGAGTTGCTTCTGAGTAAAAGGAAATAAGTAATTTCGTCCCAAATGAATTTTTCGTTAAGTGTTTTCGGAGCCATTATGCTCGCTTTTTTCGTATTGAGATTTGCTAAAAAAATGGTCGTAAAACTCTTCGGCTTTCTGCTGATTTCTGCTACTGTAATCGGATGGATGTACTATTCATCATGGGGGCCGTTTGAACAGAATATCGCAGAGTTGGCGTACCTTCAGGATAAGTACTGTGAAAGTGCTGGAGATAAGGATATTTGTGAATGTATCGTGCAACCCATAGAGAGCGATATGCGCCAACGCTTTACACCTGATGAACTTCAATTACTCTCTTCAGAGCGCATAAAAGCAGCGTATGTGTTAAAAAAGAGCATGGATAAAACCAAGGAAAAAGCACTAAGTTGCCTTGAAAACAGAAATGCCCCTCAAAAATACAAGCAGTTTATGCACGATTTTGTGCCTATCGAGAACAAGTACCTAATTTTTGCTGAAGATAAAGTGGATGAATTAACGGGAGCTGTAAAAGATGAAGTAACATCTTTTCAAGAAAGTAAAAAAAGTATAGACGATAAATATTAGGCTAGGCCTAAAGCGTGCTTCAAGTCTTGTACCTGACTTTCCCAAAGAAGTGTCATAGCTTCTACTTCATCGTCATCCACAAAATCGGTAATAAGAAGACCAATATCACCCGTAAGTTCATCTTTGGTTACTTCAAATTGGAAGTATTCTTCTTCCGCTCTCTCAAGGAATTTAAATTTCACTAATTTACCGTTTATTTTCTTGGTTAATTCAGCCTTAAACTCCTCTCCATCCCAAAAAAAACTGTACAATTTACTGCCTTTGATATTTACATCATCGCAAAACCATTCTACCAAGCCTGAAGGGGTAGTTAAATACTGGTAAAGTATTGTAGGTGACGACTTTATTACAAATTCTAAATCTATTTTTACTCTTTCCACTTTTTCTTTTTTCTAAGATTTTTCAAATAAACAATTTTTTAAGGTATAAACTATTTATCCCGTACTATTTTTGACCCGTTGATCACTATTCTACGAAATAACAGTATTTTTTTTATAACTGCACTACTATCCATTCTGGTGGGACTTCTCTCTTTACTGGTTTTAGCAAAAGGAGAACTAGTGCTTATATTGGATGGAATGCATTCTCCGGGTTTAAATACTTTTTTCATGGTAACAACACTTTTGGGAGAATATGTTGGCGTAATTTTAGTTTTGGTTTTCTTGTTTTTTACGGCTAAGCATTTTATTCCAGTTTATTTGATAGCTCTTCTAATTACCTTCTTGGTGAGCCAAGGGTTAAAACTATTTGTTTTTGAACATGAAAACAGACCCTCATACACCTATAAGCAATTGGAAAAAATAGAAGGACTAGAGCATCACAAACACCATTCATTTCCCAGCGGACACACTTCAACGGCCTTTGCCATCTTTACGATATTAGCCATTGCATACCCCAAGAAAGGTGTACCTTTTTTAGGAGCTATGCTCGCTGTTCTTGTGGGAATAAGTCGTATTTACTTGGGTCAACATTACCTTAATGATGTGGTTACAGGTGCTATTATTGGTTTGTTTACATCCTTAGCGGTAGTTCATTTTTATGCGCTTTATGGTCAAAAGAAAAATGGATAAACTGAAGCAGCATATCACTTTTATTGCGCTTCTAGTCGCTTATCTCATCTTATTTTTACCTTTTGTGGGCACTGTGCCACTATTTGATTGGGATGAGATAAATTTTGCGGAAGCGGCACGCGAAATGATTGTGACGGGCGATTGGCTTAATGTACAAATTGGGTTTGAACCATTTTGGGAGAAACCTCCGTTGTTTATTTGGTTACAAGCAATTTGCATGACTATCTTTGGCGTAAACGAGTTTGCTGCTCGTTTCCCTAATGTCTTAATCGGTTTCGTTACTCTCATTGTTTTGTATGCTACATTACTTAAGCGATATGGTAAGCAAGCAGCTGTTTTTAGTATTCTTTTTTACTTGGGTTCATTTACATCCCACTTTTATTTTAAAAGCGGAATCATCGATCCACTTTTTAATCTACTGATATTCGGCAGTATTATACACTTGGTGAAAAGTGTAGAAACACAAAAGCGCACCTATTTTTTCTATGCAGGATTATGGTTGGGCCTTGCAGTACTCACCAAAGGACCAACGGCGCTTTTGCTCGTAGGACTTACAGGACTTTTTTACCAACTTATTTATCGGGTAAATTTTTATGATTTCAAAGATATACTGGCAATTATAGTTGGTTTTTTTCTGGTAACCGGTTTGTATTTTGGTGTGCAAATCGCCCACATGGGTACTTGGTTTTTACGTGAGTTTATCGTGTATCAAGTCGACTTATTTCGCTATCCTATTGCATCGCATGGACAACCATTTTACTATCATTGGGTGGTTTTACTCATAGGTTGTTTCCCCATGTTTATTCTTGCGTTGCCTGGTTTACTGGGAAAGCAAAATGTATCGGGCGATAGTACCTATTATCGTTGGTTAAAAGTGCTGTTTTGGGTGGTGCTCATTGTATTTTCAATGGTTACTACAAAGATTGTTCACTACAGTAGTTTATGCTATTTGCCAATAGCAGCAGTGAGTGGTATTTGGCTCTCACGTTATGACGGTATTTCAGGAATAAATAGGTTTTTGTTGGCTCT
>CAMDBP010000061.1 GCA_945889315.1 Chitinophaga pinensis | reverse complement strand
TACGTGTGCTTATGATTACCTTTTTGTAGGACTCGGTGCAGCTAATAGTTTGTTAATTTTAAGCCTTTATGAAAATGGATTATTAGATGGTACAACTATAGCCATTATTGACCCAAGTTCTAAATTTACCGACGATCGAACGTTCTGTTTTTGGGCTACACACGAAGAACTTATTGCCTTAAATCTTGAAGAATTGGTCAGTGCTAGTTGGGATCACATAGAGATCGCGGGTATTACCAAACAAAACATACATCCCTTAAAATATTATCACATTAGAGGCGTAGATTTATCTAACAAAACCAAAGAAGTCCTAAGCCTTAATGAGGTCACTTTTTATCCTAATTCTATAGGCAGTGTTGAAAAGACGCCTGCCGGATATTTTGCTATTTCTACTGGAGACTCCTTAATACATAGCGCTAAAGTTTTTGATAGTAGACCTCCCTTATTCTTAAAATCACAACAAAATCATAGTCACATATACCAGTCATTTTTCGGTTGGAAAATCAAGACTTCTAAAAAGGTGTTTGATACCAGTTCGATGGTAATGATGGATTTTAAAATTCCTCAAAGAAACTCTACTCAATTTATTTATATTCTTCCTTTTGAGGAAGATTTGGCACTGGTAGAGCTCACTAGATTTGGTGAGAATAAGTTATCTGAAGAAGAATCTATTCCCGTTTTACAACAGTATGTAGAAGATCTGGGGAGTGATTTTGAAATCATGGAACGTGAAGTGGGCGTAATTCCGATGGCTTCTGGAAAAATAGAAGTTACTGATTTTGGGCATAATTGGATACCAATGGGAACACGAGCAAACTTGTTAAAGTGTTCTACAGGTTATGCATTTCATGCGATGGCTGAAGATGCTATATTGCAAATGGAAGCAATAAAAGCGAATCAAATATCGGTTAGGAAGTCAAGGAAGCTTAGGTTTTTATTTTATGATAGACTGCTGTTAAAATTACTAAGCAAAACAGCTGAACAAGGAAAAAATATTTTTGAAACGCTTTTCAAGAATGTACCTACCGTAAACGTTTTAAAGTTTATGCGAGAAAAAACAAAATTCACAGAAGAACTAATGATTTTCTCGAAGTTACCTAAGAGATTATTTATCAAGGCAGCCATTAAGGATGTCGTGCATGAAATCTGTCGTTTACCTATCATAGCACTACCTATTGCGTTTACAGTTGTTACAATTCTATTTTCTGAGTATAATATAGAATTCATTTCTTGGGGTGTCATAGGATTAGGATTTTTAACCATTGGATTAGCTCATGGAGCTCTCGATCATCTTACTTCAGAGAAAATAGTGAAAAGCAAACAACTTTTCTATTTTATTATCGGATACTTATCCAAAGCGGCACTTTTTGCTTTTGTGTGGTGGTTATCTTCAGATACAGGTTTAGTTATTTTTATTCTCTTTTCTGCATGGCATTTCGGACAAGCAGATTTTAAAGAGTGGGAATTTAAAGAGGGATCTTCTTCTTTTTTTTGGGGACTAGTAGTATTGATGATGATTCTATTTTTTCATAGGGAAGAATTTATAAATATCCTTCAACAAATTCCAAATCTATCGTATTTAAACCCCTCTAAAATGCCTGAAAAACTATTTTTAGGGCTTCAAATAGTAACAGTTGCAGGTGGTCTTTTTCTAGCTTTACTTCATAAATCCAAACACATCTTACTGACGATAGTTTATTTAGTGATGGCAAGCATGTTGCCGTTGTTGATGGCATTTGGAATCTATTTTGTTGGTCAGCACAGCAGAAACGGTTGGAAACACCTCACGATAGGGCTGAAAAAAAGTTCGTCTACCATGTGGGTAAACTCGCTTCCATTTACCTTAGGCGGCGCATTTATTATTTTCTATTTCTTGTGGTATGCATCTGAAAATTACATTGGATTATTCTTCATAATTCTTTCTTGCCTTAGTTTACCACATGTGTTTAGTATGCACAATTTTTACAAATTATTCTCAACCAAGAAATAATATACCCCCATTTGATATTTTTAAGTGCAAGGTGATACAGCGATAGAGCCTAAGCTAATATTAGGTATAGGCGCTTTATCAATAGGGCTAATACGAAATACTAGTGAGTCCCTTTTAGCTCAAAAATACCAAATTTACTAACACCCCATTTAGCTAAGCGGTATTGTATCGAAACTAAGATTACCCCAAGTCCATAGATAGAACTTCTTTTTAGATTAATCGAACTAGCGTCATCGAAGTATTTGGTAGGGCAGGTGACTTCACCAATTTCAAAACCCGCAAAAAATACCTGTGCAGTCATCTGATTGTCGAAAACGAAATCGTCAGAGTTTTTTTCAATATCGATTTTGTCAAATATTTTAGTATCAAATGCACGGTAACCTGTATGATATTCGCTTAACTTTTGGTTGATGACAATATTTTGAAACAGAGTCAGAATTCTATTGGCCACGTACTTATACCATGGCATACCACCTTTAAGTGCTCCCTTGCCTAATATTCGGCTGGCATATACCGCGGGGAATACCCCATTAGCAATAATACTGCACATACTTTTTACGAGTAACGGTGTATATTGATAGTCGGGGTGCACCATAATGACGATATCTGCGCCTATTTCTACAGCCTTGTTATAACAGCTTTTTTGGTTGCCACCGTAACCCCTGTTTTGGTCGTGAATAATAACATGGTTAACGCCAATTCTGTTGGCTAATGCCGCAGTATCATCTTTACTTGCGTCATCTACCAGTATGGTTTCGTCTACTATGTCAAAAGGTAGCTCGTTATATGTTTTTTCTAATGTTTTAGCTGCATTATAGGCAGGAAATACAACTACTACTTTTTTGCCGTCTATCATAATAAGAAAAGTAAAAAGTAAGATGTCGCTCCTGCAAAATAGCCAAATATAGCGAGCCAGCTTATTTTTTTAAGATACCACATGAAGTCTATTTTTTCAAGTCCCATAGCAGCAACACCCGCTGCAGAACCTATAATTAAAGTGCTTCCGCCTGTACCAGCGCAATATGCAAGTAATTTCCAGAAGTGACCATTAGCTGCAAATTCTCCTATCGGAGCAATATCATACATACCTTGCGCCGCAGCAACAAGTGGAACATTGTCAACAATACTACTAAGTAATCCAATGACGATGTTAATCGAGAAAATATTGCCTGAAAACGCTTTATCCAATGCGCCCGCAATAGTACGTAGATGTCCAAACTCTTGCAATGCGGCAACAGCAAGCAAAATACCTAAGAAGAATAACACGCTGGCCACATCTATTTTTTGCAAGATACTAATTACAGAAAGAGACTCTTTGTCTTCTTTACTTTTTCCTTTATGCATGAGTTCAGTGATAGCCCAGATAATACCTAGACTTAGCATCATTCCCATAAATGGTGGTAAATGCGTTAACGTTTTAAAAATAGGTACAAAAATTAATCCGGCAATACCTAACACGAATACCAGTATACGCTCGTTATCGGAGGTTGAATTAAGACTATGATTAGAACTTTCTAGAGTTTGTGGTCTTTCTACGCTTCCTTTAAACGTAAAACTTAAGATAATAACAGGTACTAAGAGTGAAAGAAAGCTAGGAATAAAAAGTTGTGTCATAAGACTGGGAACATTAGGAAGTTGACCTTTTATCCAAAGCATGGTAGTAGTAACGTCACCAATAGGAGACCATGCGCCACCCGCATTAGCAGCCATCACAACAATACCTACAAATATCCATCGGGTTTCTTTGTCTTTTACGAGCTTACGAAGCAAGGAAATCATCACTATGGTGGTAGTAAGATTATCTAGTGCTGCTGATAAGAAAAATGTAAGTATCGCGATTATCCAAAGTAGCTTGGTTTTATCTGTAGTTTTGATTCGGTCTGTAATCACTGAAAAACCTTCGTGCACATCCACAAGTTCTACGATGGTCATTGCACCCATTAAGAAAAACAAGATGTTAGCAATGTCGAACAAATGGTGATAGAGTCCTCCATTTCCATCGAGGCCGTGCTCGATGATGTGTACTGCGTCATGCCCACCATTAAGTGAGAATACGTAAATAGTCCAGCAGAGCATACCTGTAATGAGCGCGCTCGCGGCTTTATCTATCTTAAGTGGGTGTTCAAACGCTATGGCAGCGTATCCCAGTATAAAAACGATGATAATTAGTATGGACATTATTTTCTATTTCTGCGCGCAAATAAAAGTGTTTTTAGTCGCTAACATTTGAAAAATTAGGAAAATCTTGAATTACCTCAACTATCTTGTTTTTTCTCTTAATAATATAGTGAACGATACCATTCGTAAGGACGATGTAAGGCACATCTTCTAATTGGATGTACGTGGCGATTTGATTGAGTGTTTGCTCATCTATTGCCACACTGGGTGCTTTACACTCTATCAATATCCAGGGATTGCCATCTTTGTTGTAATAAACAATATCATATCTTTTTTTGGACAGGGGCAATGTACGCTCTACGCTGAGTCGATTAGCCGAAAATCCATTCTTAATTAATTGATGAATAGTGTGCTGCCTAACCCACTCCTCCGGCGTTAGTCTTAGAAACTTTTTGCGTACCACATCGTATATGTAGTTTTTATTATTTTCAGATTTTACTTGAAAGTTAAAATTATCGAACTTTAATTGCACTACTTAATTTATCAGGTGGCCAAAGGTAGTAGTTCATATAACGATTTTACAAGTCTAATGCAGCAATTAGACCAAAAACATATAGCGCCCGTGTATCTACTGCATGGCGAAGAGTACCATTTTTTAGAAATGCTACTGGATAAAATAGAGTCGGTAGTGCTAGATAACAGCACAGCCAGTTTTAATCATCATCTTTTTTACGGCAAAGAGACCTCGGTGAACGACATTATAAATGTTTGCAGAAGATTTCCGATGATGGCAGATCGCCAATTAGTTGTTTACAAAGAATCACAGTATTGTACTACCCCAGATCATATTGTAGCCTATTTGGAAAATCCGGCACCTACTACCGTTTTAGTGTGGTACCATCCAGGGAAAACCCTGCCTATGAATCGCAAGCCTGGAACTAGCTTTAAAAAATCGGCAACTATTTTTACGGCTGATCCAATTGCTGAAAGTGAAATACTTAAGGTTATAAATACCTACGTCTCAAAACAAGGGTATGATATAGAACCAAAACCCCTGCAATTATTGGTTGAAAATAGTGGTGCAAAATTTTCAGTTATTGTTAAAGAGTTAGATAAAGTATTTAGTAATGTTGAAAAAGGTAGTAAAATAAGAGAAGAGCACATTGAAAAATATGTAGGAATTAATAAGGAGTACAACATATTTTCACTACAAAAAGCCTTAGCCCAAAAACAAAAGGCAAAAACTATTGAAATGCTCAATTATTTCACTGCTAACATTAAAAATAATCCAGTGGTTATGATGAATGGTGCACTGTTCAATTACTTCAGAAAAGTGGCTATAATGCAAAGTATGTCAAGAAGCACTGAAAAAGAAATTATGAGTGCCATCGGAATTCCTTTTTTTGCAATTGGTGAGTTTAGGCAAGCAGCAGCTAATTACAACGGTAAAAAAATAGTAAAAGTGATAGAAGCAATAAATGACTGCGATTTAAAGATTAAGGGAATCAAAGAAAATACGGGTGATGACGCTAGTATTTTTGAAGAAACAATTCTTAAAATATTAAGTCTTTAGGTAATTATTGCACTGCCATGTGCATCTTTATTTAAAGATTTATTTATTTTCACGGCCTCAAATAATAACAAACAAATGAAAAAAACAGTACTTACCCTCTTTTTATCATCACCATTTTGGCTTTTCGGTCAATCTATTAAGGATTTTAAAGTTAATAATCCTGAGGCTTCTAAAGCTGTGATGCCTACTAAAGCAATTGAAGCACAAGGACCAATAGGGTCTGTCAGTGCTAAAAGTGCGAATGTTCCTAAAAATAAAAAAACCGTTAACTATAACTTTATTGAATTAGGAACGACGTTTTATGATTTACAAACTAATTCAAGTCCTGGAAGAAGAGTGATGTTAAATGCAGATGGCAGTGTTTCTGCTGTTTGGACTACGAGCCCTAACGTTACTTCTGGATATCCAGATAGAGGGTCAGGTTATAATTATTCTGATGGAACAAACTTTTTGCCAAGCAGAGGTCAAAAATTAGAAAACACCGGTAGATCTGGATGGCCTAATATTATGTTATTAGACAATGGTACAGAAGGAGTGTTATCGCACGAATCAACTGTGGGAGGATTCTTGTTTTCTAAAAATTCTTCAAAAGGAAGTACCGCATTTACTACAAGTGCGCCGATCTTAGACGATGTTTCTGTTCTTAACGTGAACAGAGTACCTATCTGGGGTAGAAGTGTTGCTACGAATGGTAAAATACATTTAATTGCAAATTATTCTTCGAACGTTGCGGGGAATATTCCTGATGTAGTTAGAAACGGAATTACAAACCCAACAACTTACAGTAGAATAAATCAAGCAGATGGTTCGGTAGAAGTGTCTCATATTTTATTGCCTGGTTACGACAGTACTTTATATGAAAATGGTGGTGGCGATAATTATGCGATGGATGCAAGAGGAGATGTTATAGCTATATTGACTGGCGGTCTTGGAGATCCTGTTTCTTTATGGAAATCTACTGACAACGGACAAAATTGGACCTATACTGACGTGGATAAAATTGCATACAAAGGCGTTAGAAGAGATGCGGAAATGATTATTTCTGGTGATACGGTCTTTACCAATGATGGTTCATTGGATGTTATGGTAGATGCTAATGGTAAAGTGCACGCCTTTTATGGACGTGGTAGAATAGTAGGTGGTATCTCTGATGCTGGCGATTCTACGTTTTTCTTTTTTCCAGCTCAAACTGCATTGATGCATTGGGCAGAAGGTGACGCTGCACCAGCAATTTGCGGTGGTATGATTGATTTTGACGGTGACGGAACGTTAACTATTTCAACTGAAAGTTTCAGCTCACTGGATGCAAACGGTAATCTAACAGGTACCTTAAGCTCAGCAACAAGAACGGGTGCAACTTCTTTAGTTACTATGCCTTCAGCTAGTGCAGACGCAAATGGTAATTTATACGTAGTTTATTCTGCACCTACTGAACTTGATTTGCATTTCTTGAATGCAAACTTTAGAGACATATTGGTATCATACTCTAAAGATGGTGGAGCTACTTGGATAGGTCCACAAAATCTAACGCAAGCTCGCCAAATGGAAGATAATTTCCCTTGTGTTGCAAAAGCATCAAATGACTACTTACACCTTATTTGGCAACAAGACTTAACGCCTGGAACTAACTTGCAGAATCATTCTATAAATGCAGGCACTCACCCAGCAGAAGAAAACAAAATGATGTATGCCGCAATTCCTGTTTCGGATATATTGAATGACGTTATTGGTAAAAATACAGCTAGTACCCCAAAAGCTCCTACTAAATCAGAGGTATTCGTAGTAAGTCAAAATCAACCTAATCCATTCACTGAGACTTCTGATGTTATCATCTACTTAAGAGAAGGCGGCGCGTTAAGTATTACGGTTACTGATATTTTAGGTAATGTAATCAATCAAGGAGATCTTGGTCTACTAGGTGCGGGTAATCATACTATATCTATAGATGCAAAAGGTCTTACCTCAGGTGTATATTTTTACACACTAAGCACTAAAGATCAAAGTGTTACTAAGAAAATGCAGGTAAACTAATCTATTAATTAGCCTAGCTTCTAAAATTAAAATGCGATCACCTGGAGTGGTCGCATTTTTTTTTTAAAAATAATTAACAAGATATAAAATAATTTTTACATTTGCACCCCTTTAGGAAAAGGATTAAGCGGGCGTGGTGAAATTGGTAGACACGCTAGACTTAGGATCTAGTGCCTCGCGGTGTGAAGGTTCGAGTCCTTTCGCCCGCACTGAGTAAATCAAAACAAAGCCCTGGTCCAACAGGGTTTTGTTTTTTATACTTAATTCGTTTTCTGGGAGATTCAATTAAAATCAAAAGTATATAACATTTCCTAATTAGATATCACGTGAACGTATCCTTCGAAAAAAAAGATGAGCTTAACGCAATTATTTCTGTAGAAATCAAAAATGAAGACTACTCAGAGAACATAAATAAGCAGTTTAAAGATTACCGTAAAAAAGCGAAAGTGCCTGGTTTCAGACCAGGAACAATGCCGCTTAGTATGGTAAAGCAAATGGTTGGCAGAAGCGTTCTCTTTGAAGAAGTGAATAGACTAACTTCCGAAAATCTATACCACTATTTAAAAGAAAATAATATCGATATTCTGGGTCAGCCAATGACTAGTAGGGAAAAACAAAGTGTTACAGATTTCGACAATTACGGAGATTTTACATTTCACTTTGATTTAGGCTTAGCGCCTCGTTTTAATTTAAATGTATCCCCCAAGGATGCTTTTACCCGATATGAAATTGAAGTAGATCAAAAGGAAGTAGATACGGAGATTAAAAATCTTGCCAGACAAAATGGTACATTAGAAGATAAGGATAAATCTGAAACAGAGAATGATTCACTTGTTCTTGTGGTTACTGAAGTAGGAAAAAATGGTGCTCACAAAGACGGTGGAGTTTTTGAACAAGAGGTAACGGTGCTCCCTGAGGTTGTAAAAGATAAAGCTACCAAGAAGAAGCTAGTAGGTGTCTCTGTAGATGACGTTTTAGAGCTGGATATTTTTGATTTATTCAATCATAATGATTTAGTTGTTACGCAGTCTCTAGGCATTGAAAAAGAAGCAATAGGAACACTTAACAAAACTTTTACGGCTAAAGTTAAGCAAATTAGAGCAGTTGTGGCAGCGGATCTAAATAAGGCGTTTTTTGATATGGTAATGGGGCCTGATGTATGTACAACGGTTGAGGAGTTTGAAGCTAAGATTAAAGAAAATCTAGGTTCATATTATGCTGGCGAGGCTGAGCGTCAATTAGAAGCTGAAATTAATGCGGTATTGGATAAAAATCATACCTTCAGTATGCCTGATGAGTTTTTAAAAAAATGGCTACAAGAAACTAAACCGGAAACCTATACTGAGGATAATGTAGATGAGTTGTATGCTAAAGAAAGTGTGATTTTACGTAAACAATTAGTGCGTGAAAAAGTAGCGGAAGATCATAATGTAGAAGTTAGTGATGAAGATATTAATCAAGCATCATTTGCATATACTGCTCAAATGCTTAGACAATATGGGTTGAACAATCCTGATCCTGCCATGGTACAAAATTTTGAAGCCAGTAACCGACAAGATAAAAATTACCTCATGCGCATTAGAGACGTGGTTGTTGAGAAAAAAGTACTAAATTCTGTAAAAGAGCTCATCACAATTAAATCTAAAAAACTAAGTGTCGATAAATTTTACGATATCGTAAAAGATTTTGCTAAATAAGTTGGGGTTCACCTAGTGTCTATCTATCTGTACTATTAAGTTAGTATTGAACTTATTTGTATGAGGATTTGTTTACTTTTGAACAGATAAAAATATTATGGATTACGGAAAAGAATTTAGAAAATATGCAATTAAGCATCACGGTATAAGTAGCGCTAAGGTAGATCATTACATAGGCAGTTCTATTCATTCGCCGCAAGATATGACCCGTACTGTTATTGAGGAGAGACAGATGCCTTTCAGAGAAGTGGACGTTTTTTCTAGATTGATGGCCGATAGAATAATATTCTTAGGAACAGGAATTGACGATTACATAGCAAACGTGGTTCAAGCTCAACTTTTGTTTTTAGAAAGCTCTGATGCTAAACGTGATATTCAAATTTACATTAATAGTCCAGGGGGATCTGTTTATGCAGGTCTTGGGATATATGACACGATGCAATACATAGCGCCAGACGTTGCAACAATCTGTACCGGTATAGCAGCTAGTATGGGTGCAGTTCTTATGTGCGCAGGTGCAAAAGGAAAGCGTACTGCGTTAAAGCACAGTAGAGTTATGATTCACCAGCCATTAGGAGGTACATCTGGACAAGCAACTGACATGGAAATTACCGTGAGAGAAATTGTGAAACTTAAAAAAGAGTTATATGATATTATTGCTAATCACTCGGGTCAGAAATATGCTAAAGTAGAGAAGGATAGCGAAAGAGACTACTGGATGACCGCTCAAGAAGCAAAAGAATACGGTATGCTTGACGAAGTTCTTGAAAGGAAAACAAAATAATTGTGGCAAAGAATATGCAATTAACCTGCTCGTTTTGCGGTAGGAGCAAAGGAGAGGTAGGTCTTCTTATCTCTGGTATAGATGCTCATATCTGTGAAGATTGTATTGAGCAAGGTAACGAAATTATATTGAGTGAGGGAGCTGCA
>CAMDBP010000060.1 GCA_945889315.1 Chitinophaga pinensis | reverse complement strand
AAAAGCTTTTAATTTCTTAGTATTTGAAACCGTTGATGAATTAATTGACAATAAGAATCGACCATTAGCAGAATCATTTAAAGGAAGTGTCTTGACCGTTGAGCGAATTGAAATTACTGGTGAAAAAGTTAAGATACATACCTCTAACTTAAATAAAATAACGACTGATTTAGTTATTAATGACTTAGACAGAGCAATAAAAATTAGAGAAGTAACAAAAATTAATTCTACAAATAAATACCCCGCAGAAATTCAAGGGAAGACAGTAACTTACTATGATGTTAAATCTGACAGCACCTATAACATTAAATTGAATAGTAATACAGAAACCAGTAATAATTTAAATAATTCAGCAGCACTATATCTGAAAAAAGCTGGGAAGTTAAAGAACGCCTCTATTGCTTTAGCGGCTATATCTGCGACTATAGCTATTGTGCCTTCAGACCCAGACTCACCAAACATTGATAAAAATCAAAAATCAAAAACGATTGTATCAGTAATTGGAGGTGCTGCTTCGCTTATTCTTAATGTTGTGGGGAATAGCTCACTAATAAAAGCTGGAGAAGCTTTAGAGTAAGTTACAAGTGTGATAGGGGGTAGATACAAATTCTAATCTTTAGCTGGCTAACCGATACCTTATTCGATACTAATATAAAATTATAAATTATAATATGTTGTTTTACAATATATTATAATTTTAATATGTAGCCTCGCCAGGAATCGAACCTGGATCTAAAGTTTAGGAAACTTCTATTCTATCCGTTGAACTACAAGGCCCAATAATCCCTTAATCACTTATGATGAAGAAGCTTAAGCAATTATGCTCCCAGGAGCAGTGTTGTCCGCTGGAGATACAAATTTGAGCTTACCATCGGCATCTTCCGCCATCAATATCATTCCGCTACTTTCTATTCCCTTTAAGTTGCGAGGGGCTAAGTTGGCTAAATAAGTTACTTGCTGTCCCACAATATCATCAGGTGAAAAATGTGCTGCAATACCGCTTACAACGCTTCTTGTCTCCAAACCTAAATCTAAGGTAATGTGCAACAATCTATCTGCTTTTTTAACTTTTTCGGCAGCTACAATAGTTGCTACTCGAATATCCAACTTCGCAAAATCATCATAAACTATTTCTGATTTTACAGCTGCCACCGTTTTTTCTTCCGCTATGGAAGTAACTTCTGCGACATTAGGCTTTTGCAGTTTTTCCATTTGTAAGGCTATGAGTTCATCTTCTATTTTCTCAAATAGAAGCGATGGTTTATTAAGCTGGTGTCCAGCTTGAATCTCCTCTTGATAGTCTTTTATTTGTAGCAACCCAAGTATTTTATTCGCAGTTTCAGGCAAGAATATCTGAGCATAATTTCCAATCTCCTTGACCACGTCTATACACGTAAAAAGACAATCAGCCACCACTTGGCTATTCGCCTCGTCTTTGACTAATTTCCATGGTTCTGTATCTTGTAAATACTTATTGCCACTCCTCGCTATTTCCATGTAATACTCCAAACCTTGGCGCTGGTTAAATCCAGCAAGTGCCTCGTCTACCTTTATTTTTATATCCGTAAGGGCAAGCTTGTTGGTGCCCAAAGGAACCACTCCATAATAGTACTTATCTGTAAGCACCATTACTCTGTTTACAAAATTGCCTAAAATGGCAACTAGCTCATTATTCACCTTTGCTTGAAAGTCTTTCCATGTAAAATCGGCATCTTTTGTTTCTGGTAAAATGCTGTTAAGAGCGTAGCGAAGTTCATCCGTTTTACCCGGAAAATCCTCTACATACTCATGCAACCATATCGCATGATTTCTACTGGTAGAAATCTTGTCGCCCTCTAGATTTAAAAACTCATTGGCAGGCACATTAGTTGGCAATATAAAATCTCCATGTGCATGCAACATTGCAGGGAAAATTATCGTATGAAATACAATATTATCCTTGCCCAGAAAATGAGTGAGTTCGGTCTCTGGATCCATCCACCATTTTTCCCAATCTGCTCCTGCAGCCTCTTTGGTAGCCGTAATATAACCGATCGGTGCATCAAACCATACGTACATTACTTTGCCTTCGGCATCTTTTACCGGAACTGGCACACCCCAATCTAAATCACGTGTCATAGCCCTTGGCTTTAAACCTTCTTTTAACCAGCTATAACATTGTCCGTAAACACTTGATTTCCAACTGCTTCTTCTACTTTCTACCCATTCGTTTAAAAATTCATCCTGTAATTTATCCAATGGCAAATACCAGTTCTTTGTTTCCTTTAAAATTGGGCTATTGCCTGTAAGTGCAGAACGAGGTGTGAGCAATTCGGATGGGCTACTTGCTCTACCACATTTTTCACATTGATCGCCATATGCATTATCGTATCCACAATTAGGACATGTTCCTGTTATGTATCTATCTGCTAAAAATTGTTTCGCTTCTTCATCGTAAAACTGTTCCGTAACTTCTTCAACAAAAACACCTTTATCATACAAGTTCTTGAAAAAGGACTGTGCCGTTTCGCGATGTAACGCATTTGTTGTTCTACTAAAGGTATCAAAGTGAATTCCAAAATCTTTGAGCCCTTTTGCGATAATAATATGATTCTCATCAACCACTTGTTGTGGCGTTTTTCCTTCGTTCTTAGCCTTTAAGGTTATGGGCACACCATGCTCATCTGTTCCACATACAAACAAAACATCTTTGCCTTTCATTCGTAAAAATCTATTGTGAATGTCCGATGGTAAAAAACAACCTGCTATATGGCCGATATGAATAGGTCCGTTAGCATAAGGAAGTGCACACGTTATGAGATGTCTTTTAGGCATGGGGCAAAGTTAAGATAAGCCTAAGAATATTAAGCCTTGGTCTTTCTATTTTGAATCTTAGTTAAAAGTGGATGTAATACGACTGAAATAAGTATAATACCAGTTCCGATATAAAAATCTTCATTTAAATCCGAGTCTTCATTTAATAACCATATGGCAAGCAGTATTCCGTAAACAGGTTCTAGGTTAATACTTAAATTAGAGATAAAAGCGGTCAATTCTTTAAGTGATTCTACCGCAAGTGCAAAGGCTAAACTCGTGCAAAATAACCCAAGAATAATAAGCCACAACCAGTCTTTACCCTCCGGAAACCATTGTGCTTGTGGTAAATAATGTTGTAATATGGGGTAGCACATTGATATACACAAGAAGCCTGCACCTAGTTCTATGATGGTGACCGATATTGAATTTTGTCCCGTTATATATCTCTTATTATACACGGAAAATAATGAAGCTAACAAAGCGGAGGCAAGCCCCACGACTATTGCGAGATAGTAGGTTTTTCCGACTCCACTCAAGAAAACAATTCCAACAATAACAAGCAGACCCAAAAGCAATTCAATCCATTGAAATTTGGATTTCGTTATTAGGGGTTCTAGCAAAGAGGTGAATAAGGTAGAAGTCGCCAGACAGGCCAAGGTAACTGAGGCACTGTTGCCAATTTTTATACTGCCGTAAAAAGTAAGCCAATGCAATGCTACAATTACACCAATACCGGAAAAACGAAGAATATTTATTCGTTTTATTTTTCGTATTCCTGATAACGCTCCGGGTATAAATAATAGTCCAACGATGGCAATCCAAAGGCGATTCCATACGAGTGCTGTTTGCTCTAATGTAATGAGTTTGCCTAAAATAGCAGTAAACCCAAATAAAAATACGGCTATATGTAGCTGAATGTATGCCTTTTGTTTATGTGTAAATGCTGCCAAAGTAATGGCAAATTAAATGTAAAACGGGTAACAAATAATCGATTTCAAATCTTTGTAAACGTGCTGTAGCTGCTCAGCTCGCGGGATAAAGACGAAATTTGTAATCCGAGTCTCATTTTACGAGGCGGTTTTGAGTTTTTTCCGTGAGCATTGATTACTTCATTCCGTGTAGTCTTGTATCTTAAACATGTACACTTCGTACATCCTGTTTGAGAGCGATCATCCTACATTGTTTTGATACTGCATGTTAGGTTTTATAATTCATGTATTTTTACTACTTAAATAACCGTAACACGTTGGTTTTGTGAACACTAACAACTATTAATTTTGCTCAAAAAGAGGATAATAGGTGCATTAACTACCTTAAGATAGCTTTACGTTGCAACCAGATTCTCCTAATTTTGTGGAATATGTCTGAGCAACCCCAACTTAAAAAATTATTGGATGAAAATGGAAATCTCATCAGTCCTCAGTTACCCGAAGATGTAAAAAATTACCTAATTGACATTGATGGAACGATAACTGAAGATGTCCCTAATGAAGAACCTGAAAGAATGGCGACTTGCCAACCATTTGCCGATGCACTAGAAACCTTAAACCGCTGGTATGAGCAAGGACATATTATTACGTTCTTCACCTCGCGCACGTTAGACCACAAAGAGGTAACCGAATCCTGGCTTGCCAAACACGGTTTTAAACACCATGGTGTTTTATATGGAAAACCTCGTGGCGGCAACTACCATTGGATAGATAACCATATTGTAAGAGCTACTAAATACAAAGGCAAGTTTACGGACCTCGTTACCCAAAGCAAAAAAGTAGAATTATTTGAGGAGTAGCCAAGCTAACTGGGTTAAGTCAAAAATCTATCACGCTCTTACCTTAGTAAGGAATTACAAAAATATAACCATCCATGGTTACGTAAAACGCAAAAAAAAATCCCGACACTTGCGTTACCGGGATTTAGTATATTTTTATAACTATTGGCTACCAATCATCATCATCGACAAATGGAACATCAGAACACGTTGCTTTTAACTCTTCTATGAGACGATTCATTTGCGAATTACACGCGATTAAAATTTTATCGTTGTTCTTCACATCTTTCTTAGACGTCATATAGTATTCCATATAGGTGGAGATCTCTTCTTTACCGACAACATTGGGTGTTACATGTACAAAGTTCTCGAACTTATAGCGATAACGCTCGTCTTTAAACCTAAGTTCCATGTCAAACTTAATTATACCAATAGTTGTCTTGGCGTATTTATTTATTTCTAATACCAATGGCATCACTATATTAGCCATAATTGTTTGACCTTCTTTCCCTTTGGGGTCAATTCCTGCGTTTTCAATCATTTGTTTAGCTTCTTTTTTGCCAAACTCTTTTTGCATCCATAGCAAAGCACGTGCATAAAGGGAATCTGCTACAGAGAAATCTTGACCTCCTAGATCTAAGAATCTATCTGGAGCAAGCACTTCCACGATTTCGATATACGTAATTAACTGAGAGGCACTATCAAAAGGCATTCCCGTAAATCTTACATAAGGCATCGCTACAGCATCTGGTCTAGCTGATCGGACATAATCTTGTCCACCATAACCGCCCTGGCTATCATCACTTGCGCCCCATGAGTCACCACTTGATGAGTCACCCGCTGCTGCAGATCCAGGATCGTATTGATAATCCGTTGCTCCAGTATTAGCGTCTCCCCATGAATCAGCACCTGCGTCATCCCAAGTTTGTGCGTTAGCCATATAGGCAACACTACAAACCACAAATAAAGTAAAAACTATTTTTTTCATTTTTTAAGTATTCCTTTCAATTTCACTGATACTTGACTATCAGCATTTTTTGAAGTAGTGCACGAAAATAATAAAAATAAATAAACAAAAAAGTGCAGTTGTTGTGGATTACTTAAATAATGACGTAAGTGACGTGTGAAAACATTTGTCGTTCTTGCACTGTGTTATAGTAAACACAACCATGTACAAATTTTGTCTCGTCCTTTTAGCCTTAGTTTTGATAGGTCAAGGATGTAACTTTAATGATCAAAGCGAAACTACGTCATTCGATAAATTATCAAACGACGCACATTCGTTTGCTAATTTCAATGAAGTACGAACCACGCACCTTAATCTTGATCTCGCTGTTGACTTTGAGAAAAAAGTGCTTCAAGGAACGGCAACATGGGATATTGACAAGACAAAAAAAGCAAAAGAGCTCATTCTTGACATCGGAAATCTTGCTATATCAAAAATAACCCTCGACACCGGCATTGCTACCCAATATACCATAGGCCCAGTAGATTCCATAAAAGGACAAGCGCTTACCATATCACTCAAGCCTAATACCACAAGTGTTACCATTCATTACAGCACCAGCCCTCAGGCAAAAGCGCTGCAATGGCTTACTCCAGCACAAACATTAGGCAAGGTGCACCCTTTCTTGTTCAGTCAATCTCAAGCAATTCTTGCCCGCACCTGGGTGCCATGTCAAGACGCGCCTGGAGTAAAATTTACCTATGAGGCTACGATAAAAACTGATTCAAATTTACTTGCACTTATGAGTGCAGAAAATGACACCATGCTGAGTGCTAATGGGATCTACCACTTCAAAATGGATCAGCCCATTAGCTCATATTTACTTGCACTTACAGTAGGCGACTTAAAATTTGCTTCTACTGGACGTAATAGTGGAATATATGCAGAGCCAGCTATGCTAGACAGAGCCGTTTGGGAATTAGAAAGCATGCAAAGTATGATAGATAGCGCAGAAGCGCTGTACGGCCCTTATGCATGGGGCCGATACGATGTAGTTATATTGCCACCGAGTTTTCCATTTGGCGGAATGGAAAACCCAAGGCTAACGTTTGCTACACCTACTATCATTGCAGGAGATAGAAGTCTGGTAGCCCTTATAGCGCATGAACTAGCCCACAGTTGGAGCGGAAACTTAGTTACCAACGAAACCTGGAATGATTTTTGGCTCAACGAGGGATTTACAGTCTACTTTGAACAACGCATCATGGAAAAAATATTTGGAGTTCCGTATGCTCAAATGTTAACTAAACTTGGAATGGGAGACTTAGAGGAGACTATTGAAAGTCTTACCGCGGAAGGAAGGATTGAGGACACCCACCTATTTTTAAATTTAGATAACCAAGATCCTGATGATGGATTAACAGATGTTGCGTATGAAAAAGGCAGATTCTTTTTGCAAACCATAGAATCAGTAGTAGGACGTACAAGATTTGACGCTTTTCTCAAAAAATACTTCTCGGAGAACAAATTTAAGCCCATGAATACCGAGCGTTTTGTTGCTTATTTAAACAAAAACCTATTGACAGACGAGCAAGAAAAAGCGGACGTCAAAGCAGCAGAATGGATATATGGTCCGGGTATGCCCGATAATGCTCCCGAAGTAAATTCGGCAGAACTCGATAGAGTAGAATTGGCAATAGCTAAGTTTAATAACAATCGCATCAAAGCAAAAGACATTGATATTACAGGCTAC
This sequence comes from Chitinophaga pinensis, assembly GCA_945889315.1. Classification (GTDB taxonomy): domain Bacteria; phylum Bacteroidota; class Bacteroidia; order NS11-12g; family UBA9320; genus UBA9320. Next base: position 3,244 of record CAMDBP010000060.1, on the reverse strand, counting down.
ACCACACATCATTGGTTATACTTTTTGCGAGCTTTAAAAAATTTAAATTTAAGTAAAATGGCTGAGCTAGATGCGGCCTTTAATTTTACAGCTTCAGGAAATAGCGAAATTGCCTGTGACTGGTTTAAGCATTGCATAGATGAATCGTACAAACCAGCATACCCTGCGATTGAAACATTCTTAATTCAAGTGGGAAGAAGAAAGTTTCTAACGCCGCTATACGAGCGTCTGGCCAAAAATAAAGAGGATAAGCTCTGGGCGCAAAAAGTATTTGAAAAAGCCAAACCAGGTTATCATTCGGTTTCGTACAGCACCATAAAAAACATCGTGTACTAGGCAAGAGCCAGCAATTGGGAGGCAGTTAGCTTACAAACAAAGCAGAACTAGCCCAAACGACATAACAAATCATAAAAAGGTGGCCAATGGTCACCTTTTTTGTTGTGTGAAAAAAATATCAGCTTATTTTTGCAGTCCTCTATACGTAATAGAGAACATAACCGGGCCTATAGCTCATTCGGTTAGAGCAACTGACTCATAATCAGTAGGTGCCTGGTTCGATTCCAGGTGGGCCCACATTATAAACATTTAAACCGCTATAAATCAGTTGATTGTAGCGGTTTTTTTATGTTGGGGGAGACAAAAGTGGAAACATCTTTATATTAGTTTGTGTTATCTGAACCCTCACATGATCACCTCGCCCCATCTCATCCAGCTGCCATAACGGGTTTCTATTTCGTCCATAGGGCAGTTGCTGCGGTCGTGGGCTTCTTGTATGGAGGCTGCGATCCTACTTAACCGTTAATTTTAACCAACCTAAAAGGACTTGAAGTAGCAGAACTCTAGGAGTAGGATATGCCTATGATTTAGCATTAAATAAACCAACTAAAATTAATTGTAATTGATTTTGATTCTGTCCGAATAAAGAGGAGTACTTAAAACAGCATTAAATTTGAATAATTTTGTAAAAAAATGCGATATGCTTAAAAATATCCAATACAATAGGGCTATTCTCATTTTAGCAATAATAGCATCACCATTTACTGCAGTATTCGCACAGAGCATAGATATTGAATCATTAGATGATGCTGTTGTATTGGTTGAAATGTATGATTACAAAGAGGACTATATAGGTCACGGTAGTGGATTCATTATAGATGTAAATGGGACGGTTGTAACCAACTATCATGTGGTCAAAGGAGTTCATAGTCTGAAAGTAATTCTTCAAGATAATTATGGACAGCGTAAAAGTTATGATGTACAGACTGTAGTGAAAGGTAGTGAAATCAAGGATTTAGCCATTCTTAAAATTAAAAATCCATATAATCAAAAATTTAAGTACTTAAAAATAGCCAATGACTTACCTAAAAAAGGTGAAGTATGTTGGGCAGTAGGTACACCGGCTAATCCTAAATACATGAATACTGTAAGTACAGGATTAGTTTCTAATCTTGACTTGTCAAATAACCCAAAATTAATTCAAACCACTGCAGAAATCTCTCACGGTAGCAGTGGAGGTCCATTGATTAATAAAAATGGGGAGGTAATTGGTGTTACAAGCAGTGGAGATGTGACAGAAGACGGTACCAGAGCAAGTATTAATTTTGCCATTTGGATAGGTGAAATTACAAATCTTCCTACGATAGAGAAAGAAAGGGTTATTGATCCAAGATCGATACCTTGTGAATTAAGTTTTTATACTACTAATCAATTTATAGGTGATGTTGATTTATATGTTGATGGAAACTTTATTGGTTCTTTTACTAAATATTTTTCTAGTCTTCCTGAATGCAGAGCAGAGGGTACTATCACACGAACGCTCTCCTCAGGCGAGCATTCCTATTATGTATACTACCCTGAAATTGGCCAGCATTCATATGGTACCATTAATCTAACTCCTGGCCAATGTCAAATAATACATGTTGCAGGCGTAATCTTCCCAACTTCTCAAGGAACATCAACAAGAAGTACAACTTCTCAAATAAAATTAACAGATATAAAACAATCTATAAACAACCTCTTTACTGAAGAAGACACTCGCTTGTTTGGGTGGACATTATTTACGCATATCTCTGGATCTTCACCATATTCAGCAAATCACTTTGATCCGGGTTGGATACTCTCATACGGTATTGAAAAGAATGTTGGAAATAGGGTATCTTTACTTGTTAAGTTTCAGGATCTGCCAATGTATACCTCCACGGGAATTAGCCAGACACTAGACGGCATAGATCTCTCGAGAAATGATGAATATTCTGTCAATAATGACCATATGGCATTTATAGCAGACTTAAAGATATTTAGTGATGAGATAGAAGATGATAAAGGAAGTTCTAACTTATGGTTTGGTCCTTCTTTTGGTTTGGCTACTTTGAAAAAAGAAGTGATAAATCCAACAGGGATAAATACCCAATACCCGAAAAAAATTGGCATTGGTTTTGGCTTAAGACTTGGCTTCGATAAATTTATTTCTAAAAGACTAGTATTTACCTCTGATGTCGTTTTAATGAAATTTAATAAAAACGTGATTGATGAAGCACTACATTGGGGAACTGTAATTAAACCAACGGCTCCTTCCTTAAATATCAATTTAGGGATAGGTCTTAGATTTTTAAAAACAAATTAAATTGAATAATTATTTAATAAACTTAGAGACTTTGCTAATTAGCGAAATTGCGAGCTCTAACTGAAATGTTTCAATGGTTGGATACTGAAAACTCAAAGTCTTCTTTAAACTGCTCGACTCCGCCTGTATACTTCTCAGTGACAATAGACTTACGAAAAACCAGTTGGGATAGGTCTGTATTGATGGGCATGGTTCAAATTAAAGTTATTACTTTAACTAATTAGCATTTTTATACGAGTTGTAGCACTGAACATTGTTGTTTGATTTTTTTTGAAATTCAAAGGAACCAAAAGTTTTCTGCCAAGTGAGGTCAAACGCTTTTTTAGTTTCAATAATTGACCTTAATTGGCTGAAACATTTACAAATGCCTAACAAAAACCGCGTTTATGGACTATTTCGGATGATTGCATACCAGCATACTTTCAACTCACTTCGTGCTATTCACATTCCTGGGTGGGTCTCTATTTTGAGCGTAAAACCACAGAAATATATACCCGTGTGATAAACATTAACAATAAAACCGTAATGAGTCCTTTGGATTTGTTATAAAAATACTATTTTCGAGATATACAACGATGAGTAAATGTAGAATGGATAAACGACAAATATTTACCGAAAGTG
>CAMDBP010000059.1 GCA_945889315.1 Chitinophaga pinensis | reverse complement strand
CCTAGTTCCATAACATCTCAAAAAGATTTCAGAGCATTAGTGATTGTTCTAACTGACAGTCCTCTAACATCTGATCAGTGGAATGTTATTGACGATTGCTCAGAAAGATTTAGTAGAACCTCTTCTGATTTTACATCTTTATATAATTTTTGGGAAGCTACGAATGGATTAGGGACTTTATTAACAAATGATTTAAATAAAACTACCCTAGGAGTTATAGATTATAGTCAAAAAGATTTCAGCATTTATCCCAACCCAACAGATGATTATGTCCAATTGAGTGGGTTAGATAATTCACATGAGTACATTATTTACAATTTTCTTGGAAAGGAACTGACTAAAGGTAAACTTAATAAAAATGAAAAAATTAGCGTTACAAGTTTAGAAAGTGGAATTTATTTTATTCAAATAGATGCTGACCGTTTAATTAAATTTGTTAAAAAATAATTTTCACCACAGTATTAACGTAATTAGTCTTAATCCTAATTGATTGCTTTGGACGTTTTTATAATGAAATGACATCCTAACCTATTAGAATTCTCATCGTATAAATAAGGATATTGTTGCTAAAATTTGTCTATTGCTCTAACTAGACAAATAAAACAGAATTACTATTGCATGCAATATGATTAGTCAATATTCTATAAAAAATAAATTTCTTACAGTTAAGGTTAATAAGCTAGGAGCGGAGTTGTGTTCTGTTAGAGATTCCGTGGGAACTGAATTTATATGGCAAGCAGAAGAAGTATGGGCAAAACACGCGCCTAATCTTTTTCCTATTGTTGGCAGCTTACTGGATCATGAGTACACATATCATGGGAAATCATATGCGTTAAGTCATCACGGTTTTGCGCGTAACAAAGAATTTGATATGTTACATCAGAGTGAGCATTCGATCTGTTTGGTTCTGCAACAAGACGAGGAAACGCTGAGGTCATACCCATTTAAATTTACTTTTTTGGTAACCTATATGCTTGAAGCAAATAATCTTAGGCAGACGTTTAGGATTATTAACGATGACGATAAGACGATACCCGTTTCATTTGGAGGTCATCCAGGCTTTAACGCGAGTCCTATTGCCGATTTTGAAATACTTTTCAGTGAAGAAGAATCCATAAAAAGCAACCAACTCAGCGGTCCTTATATTAATCAGAATAGCATAGAAATTATTCAAAAAGATCGTATCTCATTAAATGAGTCTATTTTTGAAAATGATGCACTTATTTTTCAAGGTTTGAATTCTAAAGAAGTTACGCTTCAAAAAAAGAACTCCACTTATGCTGTTAAGATGGATATTTCTGAGTTTCCATATTTAGGAATTTGGGCAAAACCAGGAGCACCTTATGTTTGCTTAGAGCCTTGGCAGGGACTAGCTGATTTTCTTGATCATACTAAAAACATAGAGCAAAAAATAGGAATGGTGCTTTTGCCCGTTGCCGGAGAGGTAGAAAAAAGTTTTACGATGACGTTTACCAGCTGAGAAGCCAGGCAACTACATTACTGTTTTATTTTCTCATAGCTACTTATGTTACTGGGATCTAACTTACCAAGTAACTCGATGGACCGGTTTTGAAGTCCAGCATCTGCTTTCGAAAAAATATTGATTAATTCTTGTCGTTTAGTATTAAAAAAAATCTTGAAGATGACTGAATTTGGAAGTCGCTCTTGAACCGATCTTATTTTTTCTAGCGATTCATAAATTTGCTTACGAGCGGCATCATTATCGTCTTTGAATACATCCATCCCTTTCATGTGGTATTGGTACAAAGAAGTTCGCAAAGGCGTGTAACGATCGTCAAGTAATTGGTCTATTACGTAATATTTATTTCGATTTCCTTTACCATCACTAGGTCCCCAACCACCCGTATTTTGAGCGGCGTTACGCAACTGCAAGGCTTTGTTATAAAAGGTAGAGCCACCGTCCAACGCATAGGTGTCAAAATCTAATCCGATGATAATATTAGCATAGAAGGCGAGCAATGTCGTGAGCTGCATCACATTTGCATTTTCTTGAAAATCTAAACTTTGAAATTGTGCATATTGAAAATACCACTCTTGGTCAAAATGATTAAAAACGGGGGTATTATAGGACGTACCGTAAACGGGTCTACTGCTGGTTATACTAACCTCTGCTGTAAATTGATCAATATTAAAGCTGGTTATGTTTATTACAAAGTTGCAATTGATTTTTTCTTGGGGTTGTACTTTGTCACTAATCCAGTTTCGTTGATTCATGAATTGTGTAATTGCATTTTGTAAATCTTCAAAAATGGCCTTGTTAGAGGCTTGAATACCGTCTGAATTTACTTGAACATTACACTGTAAATCTTGAGCGGAAGTCGAAAGACTGGATGCCAAAAAAAGGAGGATAAAAACGATATATTTCATAAGTAGGTAGCTAATAAATTGACAACATCAATGGCCACATCTTTTTTAGGTTTGGTGTCAAATGTATGTTTTTTACCGCTCTTTTCTAAAATTGTAATTTTGTTCGTTTCTTTTCCAAATCCAGCACCTGTATCATTCATAGAGTTTAGTATTATGAAGTCTAAATTTTTCTGTGCTAGTTTCGAAAGTGCATTCTCATATTTATTTTGGGTTTCCAAGGCAAATCCAGCTAAGATTTGATTATTTCTTTTAATCTCTCCTAAACTTTTGAGTACATCAATAGTCTTAACCATTTCCAGATTAAAATCTTCTGTTTTTTTCTTTATTTTATGATCTTCTTGTATCGCAGGTCTATAATCAGCAACCGCCGCGCTCAATATGGCAGCATCACAAGTTGTAAAAATTTCTGAACACGCCTGATACATTTCTTGAGCACTTTCAATTTGGACGATCCTTATGTTCGAAGCAATCCCATCGGTGGTAACGGGCCCAAGCACCAAATTTACGCTAGCTCCCCGGCTTGCTAATTCATTCGCGATAGCTTTACCCATCTTACCACTACTGTAATTTCCAATAAACCTAACAGGATCTAATTTTTCGTATGTAGGCCCTGCATTTACCAGAATGGTTTTACCTGAAAGTGTCTTTTCTTTTTGAAAATACGAGGTCATGATATGCGCGATATCTTCTGGCTCGCACATTCTTCCTTTTCCTACCAAACCACTGGCGAGCTCACCTTCAACAGCAGGTAGTTCTATATTTCCAAAACGCAATAAATCGCTAATGTTCTGCTGTGTGGTAGGATGTAAATACATATCTAAATCCATTGCAGGTGCAAAAAAAACAGGACAATCTGCTGAAAGATAACTAGCTAGTAAAAGATTATCGCAATAACCATTCGCCATTTTTGTTAATGTATTTGCGGTACAAGGAGCGATGACCATGGCATCTGCCCATTTCCCGAGCTCAACATGATTAACCCATTCTCCAGTTTCTTTAACAAAAAAATGCGAATAAATCGCATTTTTGGATAGGGTAGATAAAGTTAGAGGCGTTACAAAATCAAGTGCATTTGGGGTACAAACCACTTTTACCTGGGCGCCACTTTTTATCAAAAGTCGTATTAGGCTAGCTGCTTTATATGCAGCAATACCTCCTGTGACTCCTAGAAGTATTTTTTTGTTATTTAGAACCTTCTTTTGCAGGATTTCTAAAGTAAACTTTGTTGTGCAAAAATTCTTCTATTGCTATAATAGTAGATTTTGGAAGACTTTCGTAGTATTTAGAGATCTCTATCTGTTCTCTGTTTTCAAAAATTTCTTCTAAATTATCGTGATCCGAAGCAAATTCTTCAAGTTTAGCTACTAATTCTTCTTTCACTGTAGAAGAAATCTGATTAGCTCGTTTCGAAATAATGGCAACTGATTCGTACAAATTACCTGACATTTCACTTAGCGTTCTTGTATCACGAGTGATAGTTGAGTTTGGGATTTCTATATCGTTATTATTATTCATATGGCTGTATTTGTTAATTGTTTAATATGGCTAATTCTTGATTTGTTTTGTCTGTTATTCGTTTAATGTCTCTCTGAAATTTACCAGCTTCTCCAAATTCTTGCTTGTAATCTTTTATTTTCTTTAATGTTACTTCATAACGTTCGGATTGTTTTGCGGCAACGCTATTTCTAGCATATTGATAAGATGCATCTACGATCAAATAACTAAGTTCTGATCTGTTAATCATATCCGGGTAGTCTTCGAGAGCATTAGTGCAAGATACCATAGCGCTTTGGTAATACCCTAAGCTGTGATATAATTTAGCAGATTCGTATACCTTGACTAATATTCCTGCACGCAGTTGATCAATTTTTAGATTGCAATCTGCAACATAGGTGCTATTCGGATATTGATTAATAAAAGTTTGCAAAGCGTTTATTGCGGCATTTGTTGGTGTCTGATCCAGTTCATAGGGCATTGCCTTTTTGAATGAACATACTGCAGACATATAACTTGCTTCTTCCACTTTCGGACTCAATCCATAGGTTTGAACAAAATTATTGAAGTGATAGCCTGCCAATAAGTATTCGTCATTTCCGTAGTAAGATTGGGCGTATAAATAATATATTTCCTCACGCTCTTTACGACCATAGTATAGGCCCAGTAATTCTTCTAGGAGGGGTTGAGCTCTTAAATAATCATCCTTTTCATAATACTTTTTAGCGGCATCCAGTTTTTCTTGTGCCGTACCTTTTTTTACCAAGGTTTGGTATTTTGAGCAGCTGGTTGCTGTAATAAAAAGTGTCAAATAAATGAAATATCTCATCGAAAATGCTTGCAAAATTAAGTATTTATAATGGATATACGAAAAAGTTCTTCAATTGTTGCATGTGGACATGCGGCTATTGTACGAAACATTATAAAATCGTTGATTCATTTGTTATTGCCAATCATTTTACTTCTTATCTTTGCAAAACAATTTTGATATAAAATTACATGGATTTATTTGAAAAAATAGCAAGCAAAAAGAGCCCTCTTGGTCAATTTGCGAATGAAGCACATCATTATTATACCTTTCCTAAGTTAGAAGGTGAATTGGCGCCTCGTATGGGCTTTAGAGGTAAAACTGTTCTGAACTGGTCGCTCAATAACTACCTTGGATTAGGAAACCACCCAGAAGTACGTAAGGCTGATGCAGATGCTGCGGCTGATCATGGCTGCGCATATCCAATGGGAGCAAGAATGATGTCTGGGAATACAGATTATCACGAACAGCTAGAGCAACAACTTGCAGAGTTTGAGCACAAAGAAGATGCAATTCTATTAAATTTTGGATACCAAGGTATTCTCTCTGCAATAGATGCATTGGTAGATAGACGAGATGTTATTGTGTATGATGCAGAATCTCACGCTTGTATCATTGATGGAGTAAGACTGCATCAAGGTAAACGCTTTGTTTATGCCCACAATGATATGGACAGCCTTGAAAAACAATTAGTACGTGCTACTAAGATGGCTGAAGAACAAGGTGGTGCTATTTTGGTAATCACTGAAGGTGTTTTTGGTATGAGCGGGAACCAAGGAAATCTAAAGGATACAGTAGCACTCAAATCCAAGTTTAACTTTAGACTCATGGTAGATGATGCACACGGTTTTGGTACATTAGGCCTAAATGGTGAGGGTGCCGGTGTAGAGCAAGGCATACAAGATGGTATTGATATCTATTTCTCAACTTTTGCTAAGTCTATGGCATCCATAGGTGCTTTTATAGCGGGCGATCACATGATGATTAATTATTTACGTTACAGTATGCGTTCGCAAATATTTGCTAAGTCGCTTCCAATGGTATTCGTAAAAGGTGCTTTGAAAAGGTTAGAAATGTTAAGAACTCAACCAGAGCACAAAGCTAATTTATGGAAAATAACAGCAGCATTACAGGGCGGCTTGAAAGCAGAAGGATTTAACATTGGTACTACAACATCTTGTGTAACGCCGGTATTGTTAAAAGGAAATATACCTGAAGCAACACACCTTATTCATGACTTGAGAGAAAATTATAATATTTTTTGCTCTATAGTGGTTTACCCCGTAGTTCCTAAGGACGTTATAATGCTTAGATTAATACCAACAGCAGCTCACTCGCTAGAGGATGTTGCTGAAACAATAAAAGCATTCCAAGACATAAAAGGTAAACTTGCTGCAGGTGAGTATAGAGCTGAAACATTAGCCGCATTCAATTGATAAATGAGCTTTTCATAAAGCTTAAATCATATTTAGAAATATCAAGTTTCGAAAGGAGGGGAGTTTTTTTCCTCCTTTTTTTTATACTTTTGATTTGTAGTTACAATTTTGGTATTCGCAAATTTCCTACAGAAGATATTCCGTTAGATGAGCATAAACTAAAACAATTACGTGTTCAACTTGAAGACAACGAGAATAGCCGCTATACAATGGATACAACACTGAATAAGGCGTATGGGTTAGATAATGCTCAATATAAACAGTCTCGGGTTTTGCAGTTTTTTAATCCTAATGAAGACAGTTTTGAAAGTTTAATTGATAAGGGCGTCCCTTATAAAGTGGCCAAGAACATAGCTAATTTTCGTCAAAAAGGAGGAATCTTTAGGTCTAAGTTAGACGTAAAAAAAATGTACAGCATCACAGACGATGTATACAGAACATTAGAACCTTTCATAGTGGTAAATTATACTGCACCGTCACGCTCCAATCTATATTTATCTGAAGCTGAAAAGGGTAAGAAGCAATTAAAAAAACAAACTATTTCGATTAATACAGCGACACAAGAGGAGTTAGAGACGCTCAACGGAATAGGACCAAGCTATGCTTCTAAAATACTACGATATAGAGGATTCTATGGTGGGTTTTATAGTTCCCAACAACTCTATGAGATAAAAGGAATGGACTCTACACTTATTACCAGTTTGTTACCTCAACTTTTTTTTGATCCGATGGCAATAGAACGTTTAAAGATTAATACTGCCAACGTTGATGAGCTTGCGAAACATCCATATATAAGCTATAAAGAAGCAAATGCAATTGTCAATTTTAGAGAGCAACATGGTTTATTTAACCAAATTTCCGAAATAAAAGAATTACATATTTTCAAGGGGAAAGACATTAATAGACTAATTCCCTATTTAGACCTAAACTAATTTTCATTCAATCTTCAGAGTCCATATTATTGCAACCGATTTAGAACAAAAATAAATGAATTTCAAAACCTCAGAAACCCAAGATATGATCCGACAGGCAGCTAAAGATTTTGCTGCTAAACACATTAAACCGTATGTTATGGACTGGGATGAGTCTCAGCATTTCCCTGTAGAATTATTTAAAAAAATGGGAGAACAAGGCTTTATGGGAGTTTTAGTGCCAGTTGAATATGGCGGTTCAGGGTTAGGCTATTTTGAGTATTCAGCGGTGGTGGATGAAATTGCGCAAGTGTGTGGTAGTATAGGACTATCTACAGCGGCACATAACTCGTTGTGCACGGGTCACATTCTATATTTTGCAAATGAAGCTCAGAAACAAAAGTATCTACCGAAGCTTGCTTCGGGTGAGTGGATAGGAGCATGGGGACTTACCGAGCCTAATACAGGAAGCGATGCTTTGCGAATGCAAACAGTAGCTAAAAAAGTAGATGGTGGTTGGGAGTTAAATGGAGCAAAGAATTGGATAACACATGGCATCTCTGGAAATATAGCGGTTGTATTGGCACGTACAGGAGAGTTGTTAGATAGTAGAGGTATTTCTGCCTTTATTGTGGAACGTGGGACTCCTGGGTTCAAGGGAGGCAAAAAAGAAAATAAACTAGGTATGCGCGCATCTGAAACAGCAGAAATGATTTTTGAAAATTGTTTTGTTCCAGATGAGAACGTGCTTGGAGAGCTAGGAGATGGATTTATTCAAGCCATGAAAATACTAGATGGAGGCAGAATATCAATAGCTGCTTTATCTCTAGGAATTGCCAAAGGAGCTTTTAAAGCGGCACTGCAATACAGTAAAGAAAGAGAGCAGTTTGGTAAATCAATATCCTCGTTTCAAGGAATCAGTTTTAAGCTTGCAGATATGGCCACAGAAATCGAAGCAGCCCAACTTCTTATAGATCAATCATGCTATCTTAAAAACGAAGGTAAGACGCTAACCAAAGAAAGTGCAATGGCAAAGTACTACGCGTCTGAAGTAGCTGTGAGGGCTAGTACGGAGGCTGTGCAGATCTTTGGGGGATATGGGTATACAAAAGACTTTCCAGTAGAGAAATTTTACCGTGACTCTAAGCTCTGTACAATAGGTGAAGGAACCTCTGAAATACAAAAAATTGTAATTTCTCGCCAAATTTTAAAATAGTAGAACGGTTATTCAATATTAATTTTAATTTTGCAGTCCTTTTTATAGAAATGCTATTAATAAATCTTAAAGAAAACGATACAATCGACAAGGCCCTCAAAAAGTACAAGAAGAAATTCGAAAAAACTGGGGTTGTGAAAGAATTGAGAGAGAGACAACAGTTTATCAAACCATCTGTTATAAAACGAAAGATGGTTATTAAAGCTAGATACAAGCAGTCTCTAAATAACCCTAAATAAGGGTTATTGTAATTAGTATTTTGTTTTAATCCACTTCTGTGGTATATTGGCACTGTTTAATGGGCGCCAATAGTTTGACAATACATGATTTTTATGCGTATTTGCAGAAGGAACGGAATTATTCCTTATTAACCTGTGATGCCTATTTATCAGATCTTGTACAATATGAGATCTTTGTCAAAACTGATATAGAGCAATTGGTGCCTGATAGTAAATCAGTGCGTCGCTGGATCAGATTTTTATCACTTCAAAAAATATCTGCAAAATCAATTCATCGAAAGGTTAGCTCTGTTCGGTCTTTTGCCAGGTTCTTATTTCTTAAAGGAGCTATTTCAGAAGCAATCTCCATAGAAGTGCAGCTCCCAAAAGTTAAAAAGCGCATCCCCTCTTTTGTCAAAGTTTCGGAGATGCATAATCTGCTCGATGAACTGGAATCGTCTGTGGTAGATTATGACACAGCGTTGGCTTTTGTTATTATTAGTACTTTTTACCACACCGGCGTGCGAAGGTCTGAGCTTATAGGGCTAAAACATGCTAGTATATCCTTGAGTAATGGGGAAATGAAAGTGCTAGGAAAAGGGAGAAAAGAGCGCATAATTCCTTTTGGAAAGGAGTTGTCCAGACAGCTTGATTCTTTTCTAAAAATAAAAGCTGAATTTAATGTAAATACAGAAATATTTTTTTGTAAATTCGATGGGAACAAGTTGTCAGAAAAATGGCTTTATAATTTGGTAAATAAATCACTGGATAGAACGCATTTAGGGAAGAGAAGCCCGCACATACTTAGGCACACTTTTGCAACGCACTTGTTGCAGAATGGTGCAGATATCAATGCGATAAAAGAACTTCTGGGGCATTCTAGTTTAGGCGCTACTCAAATATATACACACAACGACATTGGTCAACTGAAAAAAGTATATAAGAATACACACCCTTTTTCAGATTAGTAACTCTTTACGTAAATTTAATTTAACAAAAACATGAACACACAAATTCAAGCAATCCATTTCAAGGCAGATCAAAAATTACAAGGTTATATTAGTAAAAAACTAGAGAAATTAGAGACCTTTTACTCGGGTATAATTGATGCTCAAGTTTTCTTGAAAGTGGAGAATAGCTCCTTAAAAGAAAACAAGACAATAGAGATAAAATTAAATGCTAAGCAAAATAGCTTCATTCAAACGGTTACTTCTCAATCTTTTGAAGCCGCAACAGACCTGGCTATAGAATCTCTAAAAAAAGCGGTAAAGCGCTATAAAGGAAGGGCTAGCACCTTGTTACCTCATGGCGTATAGATGTTAGTAATCTTTGCTAGAAAAAAATATTAAAAAATTTATTGTAAAGGATTTGTACATTTAAAAAAATACTTACCTTTGCCCACCTTAAAATCAGGTGGGTGATGGAAAGTATTTAGTTCTGTGACATAGCCTACTGTTTTTTTAAGCATATTGCCGCCTTAGCTCAGTTGGTAGAGCAGCTGATTTGTAATCAGCCGGTCGTTGGTTCGAGTCCAATAGGCGGCTCTTTTTTTTCTGGGGAGATACCAGAGCGGTCAAATGGGGCAGACTGTAAATCTGCTGCTTCGGCTACGTAGGTTCGAATCCTACTCTCCCCACTTGTTTTTTGGAAAGACCAAAGGAAAAAAAGAAGCAATATGAATGCGGGAGTAGCTCAGTTGGTAGAGCGACAGCCTTCCAAGCTGTAGGTCGCGGGTTCGAGCCTCGTCTCCCGCTCTGTGCTTTTGAGTGTATAACTCTGAAGCTTGCAAAGCCAAAAGGTTTTGTAGATTTTAGTTTGAGCCGAAGATGAGTGTTCCGACTTTCCTCTAGGTCTATCCCTTTGTGCATTGCGTTTAGTATTTAACGCCGACGTAGCTCAGGGGTAGAGCGTTTCCTTGGTAAGGAAGAGGTCGTGGGTTCAATTCCCATCGTTGGCTCTACATTTATTATTTAAAAAAAGAAAGAATAACTTAATTTTATCATGTCAAAAGCAACATTTGATCGTTCTAAAGAACACGTAAACATTGGAACCATTGGTCACGTTGACCACGGTAAAACCACACTAACCGCAGCTATTAGCTCTGTACTTGCAAGTCAAGGACTTGCAGAAAAAACAGATTTTGGTACTATCGATTCAGCTCCAGAGGAGAAGGAAAGAGGTATCACTATTAATACTGCTCACATTGAG
>CAMDBP010000058.1 GCA_945889315.1 Chitinophaga pinensis | reverse complement strand
GTAAGGTTTCGCCATTAATGACTTTTCCTTTGACATATAATATATCTCTTGTTAGGTCATTGCAATAGCTTAAGTCAGGTTGATGAGCGGTAAAATACTCTACGTTAAACAGTGACTTATTGTACAAGAATCCAACATCAATTCCGCGTTCATCTGGCGAATCTAGATGTATAATTGCATAATTTGCATTCTTTAAGTTAGGTTGAGCAATAAGGTCTTCTAGTACTTTTTTATTTTCAATCTCGCATACACCCAGAAAAGTGGGTGGTTCACCATTCACCAACTCGCTGATCACTCTGGCTAAATTCTGTAGTTTGTTCGTGTATTTAGTTTTATCCCATTTTTTTTCGCCGTCAGGAGTGTATTGATTATCCGAAGAATCAATATTTTGCGCTATGTCAAACAGATTTTCTAAGTTATAGAAAGCAACAGATCCTGTTTTAAGCTCCTTCTCGTTGCATGCTAAAAAGACGGTGAAAATTAAACTAAAATACCATTTCATCGGGTCAAATTTAGGTCTTTAGAAGAAGTGTCTATGATTAAAAGTATTCCACAGCAAGAGTGGGAATATGTTTTTGATCTTTTAGGGCATAATAACAAATAAACTCACGTTTTTTGCAGTTATAATAAAATTAATGACTTTAATTAAATCGATTTCGGGAATAAGAGGAACAATAGGAGGGAGAGAAGACGAATCGCTAACTCCTATTGATGTTGTTAAGTATACAACGGCGTTTGCCGATGTAATAATAACTGGTGACAATAGACGAGTTGTTGTGGGAAGAGATGCTCGCTTATCTGGCCAGATGGTAAATCAGCTTGTTTGCGGTACATTGATAAGCAAGGGAATAGATGTGATAGATTTAGATTTGTCTACAACACCAACAGTGGAAATGGCGGTGGTAAAGGAAAATGCTGCGGGTGGGATAATACTTACAGCTAGTCATAATCCTAAACAATGGAACGCATTAAAATTGCTTAATTCTGCGGGAGAATTTATTTCATCTGAATTAGGCGAAGAAATTATTCGGAGAGTTCAGGAATCGGAATTTAACTACAACGAAATTGATAGTATTGGAAGTTACCAACGTAAAGAAGGATATATAGAATGGCATATAGATGAGATCTTAAAGCTTAGTATGGTAGATGTAGAAGCAATCAAAAACAAAAATTTCACAGTTGCTGTGGATGCAGTTAACTCCACTGGAGGAATTGCAGTTCCGATGTTACTTAAAAAGTTAGGGGTGCAAAATATTGTTGAACTTTATTGTGATCCAACCGGACATTTTCCACACAATCCAGAACCGTTGCCAGAACATCTCAAAGATTTGTCGGAAGCGGTCGTAAAATACAAGGCAGATCTTGGAATAACGGTGGATCCAGACGTTGATCGACTTGCATTTGTGAGTGAGAATGGAGACATGTTTGGTGAGGAGTATACATTGGTAGCCGTAGCAGATTATGTGCTTAAGCAGCAAAAAGGAAACACCGTATCTAATTTATCAAGTACCCGAGCACTGAAAGTAGTTACCGAAAAACACGGTCAGTCCTATGCTTCAAGCGCAGTAGGTGAGGTGAATGTTGTAAAGATGATGAAGGAAACCAATGCGATAATTGGTGGAGAAGGTAATGGCGGTGTTATTTTGCCAGAGTTACATTACGGTAGAGATGCGTTAGTGGGTATCGCCTTGTTTTTAAGTCATTTAGCTAAGTGTAATAAACCAATGAGTCACCTTAAAGCAAGTTATCCTCCGTTTATCATAAGTAAAAATAAAATTGAACTAACTCCAGATATTGATGTAGATGATATTTTAATGCAACTGCAGGAGAAGTATAAAAAACAACCGATTAACACAATTGACGGCGTTAAAATAGAATTTGGTGAAGAGTGGGTGCATTTGCGTAAATCGAATACAGAGCCCATTGTTCGTATTTATGCAGAAGGTAGTACTCAATCTGTGGCAGATAGCTTGGCCAACAAAATCAAACGAGATATTAAAGAAATGATATCATAGGTATCAACGGTTTTCATGTTTTCGCGCATAGGAAATACGTTTGTCATTTTTTAAGCGTTAAACCATATAGTTATTTATACCATAAGTCAAATCGTTATATTTGTTACAAATTAGCATTTTGAGGTCTAAAAAACAACGGATCCTTCTTACGTTATTTGCCATTTTATTGGTGTTTATTTCCAATGGCCAATCTTATTTTGCAAATGGGAATGCTCGATCTATAGGTGGTAGTTGTTATCAGCTTACTTCGGCTGCCAATTGGCAATTAGGCTCCGTATGGTATGCAGATAAATTAGATTTAGCCAAGGATTTTGACCTTGAATTTGAGTTAAATTTTGGTAATAATAACGATAATGGTGCAGATGGAATCGTGTTCGTTATGCAAACAGTGGGGACAAAAGCTATTGGAGCATCAGGAGCGGGTATAGGCTTCGAAGGATTTTCGCCGAGTTTTGGAATTGAGTTTGATACGTGGCAAAATCAAAATTTTGGTGACATAGCAAGTGATCACATAGCTATGTTCAAAAATGGAAGTGTTGATCATACGAGTTCAAATAGTTTAGTAGCAGCCGTGACTGCCATTTCGGGTGGTGCAAACATAGAAGATGGTAAAAATCACTTGATAAGAATCACTTGGGATTTTTCAGATAAACGAATTCAGGTTTATTTTGACTGTGTTTTACGTCAAACTGCCGTTATTGACATTCAGAGCAGAATTTTTTCAGGGAATAATCTTGTTTACTGGGGTTTTACTTCTGCCACCGGTGGTTCAAATAATGCCCATATTGCCTGCTTGAGGGATGATATTATCGTGGAAGACACCTTTGCTATTTGTAAAGGAGAAAGTAAGCTACTTAATGCAAGAGAGAGTAAAAATAACAATTACAGCTGGACTCCTAATCTTTACCTAGATAATGCGACTATCAAGAATCCTGAATGCTCTTCGGTGGTTCCGATAACGTATTACGTTCAATATACAGATCGTTGTGGAAACCCATTGCAAGATACCGTGGATGTTGTTATAGATCAGCCCTTTGTTATGGACGAGGGTCGGGATAGTTTGTTGTGTGACGGTGCAAAGTATTTGTTTAACTTAACCAACGCCTATGATTCTGTGTTATGGCAAAATGGAAATCGCTCGGCGTATAAGTTTTGGGATAGGGCTGGAGATTATACCCTACGAGCATGGAAAGGGGTTTGTTATGACGATGATTCTTTTCGTATAACCACCAACGAAAGTCCGACTATTTCCATAGCAGGCGAAACCATTTTTTGTGAGGGTGACTCGGTTGAACTAAAGATAACTTCGACACCTGGTGATGCTATTTCTGCATGGATGAATGGTGTCAATGCGCCAAATTATTATTTCGATAAGAGTGAAATCGTTTCTGCCAGAGCCACGAATGAGTGCGGTTCGATAGAGGATTTTTATACTATTCGCGAAGTTATTATGCCAAAGGTAGATTTGGGGAAAGATACGCTCAATTGTAAAGGAGATTCATTACGGTTAGATCCAAAAATTACAGGGCCTTTTGCGTATAGATGGAGTACAACAGCCAAGACTTCTACGATCAACGTAGGAGCTGGGGGCTCTTATTGGCTTGAGGTTTCTGAGCTGGATCTTTGTTATGCTTTTGATACTATAGATGTTATTGAGATTTTAAAGCCGCAACTTGGATCGCTTAGTGATATTATTCTATGTAAGAATGAGTTAATTGAAATAACCATAGACAATAAATACGGAACGGTCGTGTGGAATGATAATGCAGAGGGCGAACGTTTTTCATTATTCAATTACGAAGGAAATTTATCCGTAAAGTCTACAAATGAATGCGGTGTAGACAGTACCAAAATACTTGTTAGTCTAATAGATTGTTATTGTAATTTACTATTTCCGAATGCAATTACTCCAAATGCAGATCAACTTAATGATCAATTTAGACCCGCCGTATATTGTCCCAAGTTACGAGATTTTACGATGAGTATCTACAACAGGTGGGGAGAGCTTCTTTTTACAACCACGGATTTAAATAACAATTGGGACGGCACATATCGAGATGTGGTCGTTATGAATGGCGTCTATTATTGGATCGCCAAGTGGAGTGGAGTAGAAAACGGTCAAATTGAAACAAAGGCTGATAAGGGTATTCTACATGTTCTTCGCTAGAAATCTTATTCTGCTTATAACCCAGAAAGGAGATGTACTTGGCAGATACAAAACTATTTTAAATAAGATTAAGAGATAATATGACCTACAATGATTCTCTTGTTAATCTTATAAACCAAGCAAAGATTTCAAATTAAAATGAAAAAGTACATACACAAAAAAAGCCTTCTGCATATGCAAAAGGCTTTTTTATGTATAAGAAAATATTTTCTAAGAAACTAGTCTTCAACGTTTACTTCAGCAGCCTTTGGTGCTTTAGAAGGTTTTCCATTTAAAGAAGATAATACATCCATTACGTCTCCTACAATAACACCAGACTCCGCTTTAAACGGAGATGGAACGGATAACTTAGTTCTAAGTCTCTTTATTGTTGCTACTCTGACTTTAGCCACAGTTTTATTTTTTCTTCCTTTTCGTTCTAATCTTGTTACTCCCATACCTAAAATTTTTTGCAAAAGTAATACTTTTACGCTTTCAAAATAGTTATGATAAGAAAATTTTTATATGATGGCATTCCTTCTTTTTTTTATCAGTACGATACGAAGACGCCTTTTGTACAATGCTCGATGTGTGAGACTCCTCTAGCTACTTCGGAGAGCTATATTATTGAGAAGGTTTTTAAGCAAAATAAGCACTTGAATGTTTCAGAGATTGTTTACGAATACGCTATTTGCATGCATTGTGCTAATGATGCAGGAGCTGAGATAAGCCACGAAAGCAGATTAGCTATTAACCGTGTCATTGAAGATCATCGTGATCAGTTGACGATGAAGCTTGATTATTTACATAGCACGGAGAAGTACAATCTGGAGAGTTGGTTGGAGCGATGTTCTTTAACGGGTAAAGAAATTAGACGTTGTAATGAATATGCGGTGAGTTGCATCATCGAAAATGGAAATATGGTTTTTGAACAAGGACCGATGGTCGTTTCTGATGAATTTATGGAAAGACTACAAGATGTACTCTCTGTAGAGACTAAGCAGGCATTTGACAAAATACGTGATAAAGTTTTTGACGGCTCTCCTTCCCTAGAAGACCTAATCTTTTCACCAACGCCAGGGTTAATTTAACAGTATCTTAAAATAGCATAAAAAAAATCCGAGATGACTAATCATCTCGGATTTTTAAGTTTAACAGACTATTTAAATTAGTCGATTACAGATATTTTTTTGCTTGTTGTTGCGTTTCCTGCTTTTACATTGTAAATGTACATACCTGGAGTTAAGCCAGAGATGTTTGCATCTACTTTGTGCTCACCGCTAGTGTAGTAACCATCTACAACGTCCATCACTTTATTACCTAAGATGTCATAGATAGCAATGCTTACATTAGATGCATTCACTAAGTTGAAATCAGCCATAAGGTTTTCCGTGGTAGAAACTGGATTAGGATATACACCAAAAGTGATGTTGTTGTCTAGTTTTTCAGTACCTAGAGTTTGCGTAGTGATGTGTACACCATAGTTTAAGTATTGGTCGCTGAAGTAAGCGTTTCCTGGTATACTGTTCTCCCATCCATTGATGTTACCACCATAAATATGCTCACTACCTACCCACCATGAGTTGTTGATATACTCTTTTTGCGCTATTTGAGTAGTTGAACCATTGCTGTACAGGGAGTGACCGAAATAATTTAATTTTTTGGTCACTTCAGCACCATTTCTTGCTTCCATGGTATCGCCAAGGCTATATGGAATCATAGTTTTAAATGATATCATGAAACCAAAAACGTTTTGACCCGTTAGAGATGGATCAGCTGGCATATTGAAATTAGCTGGAAGTGGAACGATTTTACCTTTAGAACCCCATCCTTGATCAGAAGGAGCAGAAGTCGAATCTGCATCTGTCAATGGAATATTCATAGTGTAAGCAGCATTATTTGCTCCCATTAAACGTTTAGTGAAATTTGTATTTTTCATAAAAGACTCAGGATCAGCTTGGTTAAAAGAACCTTTTACTAAGTTAGGGAATTTAAAAAACTGAACTACTAAAGTATCCACTACTTTCACTTTACCAGCACCTAGGTCGATTGAATCTATGTATCTTACATATAGGTATGGGAAGTAAACAGAGTCAACCGTGTATGCATTGTATCTAGACAACACAGTATTATCATCCGAAAGCTCTAAATTTGGATCATTTGGAGTAAAAGCTGCACCTACTGCGTGAGTAAACTGGAAATATGGATTGCCCGAAGCTGGAACGATCTTTACAACTGAATCTGGATATAAAAATCCTACGTATCTATCTAAGGTCGTTAATTGACCAACTACATCTGCAGGGAATTTCCAATTTGCATAGAATGCCTTTGCTTTTGTATTTGATGTAGGATCTTGAGACATTGGGATCTCGTGCGCTCTTTCTCCTTTTACTTTAACTTGTTGTTGTGCAAAAGTAGGAGCCACTACTGCTGCTAGTAAAAAAGTAAATGCTAAACGTTGTAATGTTCTTTTCATTTGTTGTTGTGTTAATTTTTTTTCAAAAGTAATTTATATTTCAAATTTAGGAAGTTAAAATTATAAAATGTGACATATTAAGGTCATAGGATTACGATATATCGCCGTACATTGGTCTTATAAGTATTTCCTCTAGTACAACGTTGCCGGGTAATTGATAAGCGGTATATATCATCTGTGCAATTGAATCGGGATTTATAAAACGTTGTTCGGGCAAATCTGTACCCGACCAAGAATCAGTTAATGTAGCGCCAGGCAGCACAGCACTCACTCTAATGTTGTATTCTTTTAATTCTTCTCGCAAGACTTTAGTTAAACCATATTGAGCATATTTAGAAATACAATACGATCCACCGTTTAAATATGGAGTTATGCTTGCTGTGGAGCATATATTAAATATGTAAGGTTGTTTTGCGCTTTTTAGGTGTGGAATTAGAGCTCTGGTTAAGTGATAGGTAGAGGCTAAATTGGTATTGAGCATAATTTCGAAATTGCCCTCGGGTTCTTCGGTGAGCTTTCCAGGAAGAAAAACGCCTACATTGTTAACTAAAACATCTATATGTTTTTCACTTTGCGTAATGAATTGAGCAAAGGAAGTAATGTTTTCTTTGATTGCCAGATCCGCTTTGTACATGATTAAATTCGGATGTTGGTAATCAAGTTCTTCACTGCGCGCAGATATGTATACTTTGAAACCCTTTTTCAGAAATAAAGTACTTATCGCTCTCCCAATTCCTTTTGTACCTCCTGTTATAACTGCTACTTTCATGATTTTTAATAGATACAAAGATAACATCAGATCACAGAGTCGAGAATTTTTTGGACATTTTAACATGCTGTGGACTTTTTATTTAGTGAAAAAAATAGTTGGGCTTATCTTTACCGCCGAAATGAATTTTTTCAATCAATTTGGTAAGTATGTACTTTTTATAAGAGGTATGTTTTCAAAACCAGAAAAGCTCAGTGTATATATTGATCGTACCATTACGGAGATGAGTAACATTGGTATAGGCTCACTTGCTATTGTAGTGATTATAGCGGTGTTTCAAGGCGCTGTAACTACCCTTCAAATTGCCTATCAGTTGGTCTCTCCTTTAATTTCAAAACCAGTTATAGGTTCTATTGTGAGCGATTCGTCTATGCTCGAATTGGCGCCAACTATTACCTGTTTGGTCTTAGCCGGAAAAGTAGGTTCGCACATTGCCTCAGAAATAGGCACTATGCGTGTGAGTGAACAGATAGATGCTCTTGAGGTAATGGGAATAAATTCAAGTGGCTATCTAGCACTTCCCAAAATCATTGCAGGTCTTATTATGATTCCTTGTTTAGTAATTATTTCAATATTTTTAAGTAACGCAGGCGGAATATTTGCAGGGGAAGCATCTGGTATTTTGTCAAGCGAAGAATATTTGCAGGGTGCACGCGCTTCATTTTTGCCCTACAATTTATTTTTCGCATTAATTAAGGCAGTTACGTACGCATTTATTATTACTACAGTTTCTAGCTTTCACGGTTACACTACTAAAGGAGGAGCCTTAGAAGTGGGTGCAAGTAGCACGAAAGCGGTGGTTTACAGTGCGGTAGCGATTTTATTTTCAGATTATTTATTGGCACAGTTGCTATTATGATAGAGTTAAAAGATGTTCGTAAATCGTTTGGTGAGGTTGAAATTCTAAAAGGAATTAACGCCACGTTTGATACAGGCAAAGTCAATTTGGTGATAGGAAGTAGTGGTCACGGTAAAAGTGTGATGATGAAGTGTATGGTGGGCTTAGAAACACCTACTTCTGGAAGCGTTATTTATGACCATCGAGATTTTACGCACCTAGAATACAAGCAGATACGGGAGGTTCGAAAGGAAATTGGAATGCTTTTTCAAGGCACAGCATTGTTTGATTCACTTACAGTGGAACAAAATGTGGAATTTGCCTTAAAGATGTTTACCAATATGACGCCTGCAGAACGCAGAGATAGAGTTGATTTTTGTTTAGAACAGGTGGATATGCCGGGTATCAATCAAAAATTTCCTTCCGAAATTAGTGGAGGTATGAAAAAAAGAGTGGGTATTGCAAGAGCTATAGCCTTGGATATTAAATACCTTTTTTGTGATGAGCCCAATTCTGGCTTAGACCCAATAACGAGCAGACTCATAGATGAACTTTTGAAAAGTATAACGGAAGAGTTTAAAATAACAACTATCATAAACACGCACGACATGAAAACCGTGTTTGATATAGGAGATGATGTGGTTTTTATTTACGAAGGTAATAATGAGTGGAGCGGAAAGGTAAAAGACATTAAAACATCCGGCAATGAAATTCTTACACGATTTATAGAAGCATCTCAATTTCACTAAACAGTTATCCAAATTGCAATTTCGATACACGATGAAAAATATAACACTCACACTATTATTACTTTTTCTCATTTTTGCCTTTAAGTCGGATAGAGACGAAGAAGGAATGTTTTTAATGAGCCATCTATCTAGCTTGGATCTCAAAAAAGCAGGATTAGAAATTGAGGTAAATGAAATTTACAATGAAGAAAAACCGGCATTGGTAAATGCATTGGTTCGTTTGGGTGGTTGTACGGGTTCGTTTATTTCGGAATCGGGTTTAATTATCACGAATCATCATTGTGTGTTTAGCAGTGTTGCTGGGGTCAGTACTTCCGAAAATAATTATCTTGAAAATGGATTTTACGCTGCTAAAACAGAGCAAGAAATTAAAACTACATTACCTGTTCGTATCACCCAATCTTATGTTGATGTGTCAGAGATGGTTTTAGCCAATATTAATGAGGATACTGATGCGTTGAAAAAAAGAGACATAATTTCCGATAATATCAAAGCTATTGTAGAAAAAGACCAAGCAAAACATCCTAATCTTACCGTAGAAGTATCAGAGATGCTAGTAGGTAAGTCATATACTTTATTCAGGTATAAGACCTTAAATGATGTTAGACTAGTATACGTTCCGCCTAAAAATATCGGAAAATTTGGGGGTGAATTAGACAATTGGGAATGGCCAAGACATAACGGCGATTTTTCTATCGTACGTGCTTATGAAAATAACATGCCCTACCAGCCTGAAGCTCACCTTGAAGTAAATCCGAATGGGACCAAAGAAGGGGATTTTACGTTTATTTTGGGTTATCCGGGTACTACGTATAGAAATCAAACCGCAGAATTTTTAGAGTACCAAAATACCTTTGTCTTACCCATTATAGCCGATTGGTATGACTTTAGAATTGCTGCTATTGAAGAATTTGCAGGTGATAATGTAGATTTACAACTAAGATACAGTGGTAGACTAGCTAGCTTAAACAACACGGCGAAAAATTTCAGAGGTAAAATGCAGGGATTGAGTCGTACCGATGTACTAGCACAGACATATCAAGATCAACAAAAACTTACTCAATATGTAGCTTCTAACAAAGAAATGAGCTCATATCAAACAATCTTCAAAAAAAATAATGAGTTATACATGCGAAAATTCGAGTTAAGTAGAGACTTTATCTATTTAAATCAACTGTATGGAAATGGCATTTTTGGAGGAGCTGCGTATACCGCTATGTATGCAAGCAAGATTGCAGGAATGAGCAAAGAAGAGAAGACATCTTACTTAACAGAATCTAAGTCGCAGATCGATAAGGATCTTGCTGGATATAGAGGGGTGAATTCTATAGAATCGATGGAGCTTAAATTATTTTGTGAGTTATATTACCAATTAGGGCAAAGTAGCTTACCTCAAATAAAGGAAATTTTTAAAGCTGAAAATGGGGCTAAAGACAGAACGTCTTTGTATGCAGCTGCTCAACATTTTTGGCATAAATCAAAGTTAAGGAATGTAAAATCAAATGAGGCATTAATAACTAAAGATTTAGTTACGTTTTTAAAAACTAAGGATGCGTTTATAACCATGGGAGATAAGGTTAACCAAGTCTTTGGTGAGATGCAAGCAGAGATGAATTTGCTAAACGCGGAAATTGACGCATTGATACCTAAATTCAATGATGTAGAAATGGCGGCAAATGGAGGAAGTTTTATCCCTGATGCGAATGGAACTTTGCGTTTTACGTATGGATACATAAAAGGATACGAGCCTGAGGATGCAATATCGTTTAAGCCGTTTACCACGATTAAAGGTATTTTAGAAAAAGCAGAAGTTAGTGAGCATCCGGATTATTTTTTACAAGAAGAATTTATCGAAAAGCTCAAAAAGAT
>CAMDBP010000057.1 GCA_945889315.1 Chitinophaga pinensis | reverse complement strand
CTATTAATACTTGGTGTGCATCAATGCTTCGTTTACCACTCTGGCAGAATATATAAATTTCTTTATTTCTGGGTACTAAAGAGAGCTGAATTGCTAAAGAAGCCAACGGAATACGTACATAGTTTTCTAAAGTGATGAACGGCAGTTCTCCGTCATTGCGCACATCTAAAAAGATGCCGATTTGTTTCGTTTGCCCAAGCCGTATTTTTTCTATGGGTGCATAGGTTCGTGCAAAAAATGATGGGGTAATAAAATCATGGTGTTGGGTATCGTAGGCAAAATGAGTATGTCTATTGCTCAAAGTATCTACCAATACCATTTCATTGGTGAGCAATTGACCGATTTCTAGAAAATACTTTAACACTTCATTAGCTTGATATAAACCCGCCATTGCAACCGTGGTTGGCATTACACCTGCTTCTGCACATGTTTGGCTATTTGTTGGCGATAATGGGTACAAACACCTGAATGAGCCCGATTGGTAGGCATTAAATACCGCTACTTGAAACTGAAAACGATACACGGAAGCATGGACAAATGGTTTATTCGTCAGTTTACTTGCATCATTTATTAAATACCTAGCGTCTATGGCATCCGTTGCATCTACAATTAGGTCGTAATCTCTAAAGAGCGCTAAGGCATTTTGTCCGGTTAGAAATTCGTAATAGGATTTAAAATTAATATCAGGAAATTGTATGCTTAGCTTTTTACAGGCAGTTTCTGACTTAGACGATGCTATATCGCTTTCAGAAAACAAAACTTGTCTGTGTAAATTACACAAGCTCACCTCATCGCCATCTATCACACCTAGCGTTCCAATTCCCGATGAGGCTAGGTAAGGAAGAACAGCGTTACCAAGTCCACCCGCACCTACGATTAATACGCGGGCTCGTGCCAATTTCTCTTGCCCGCTTTCGCCAACTTGGGGAAGTGTCTTTTGTCGTGTATATCTCCTGTCTAACATTTATCCTCCGGCAAAAGGTGAGAGTAGGGCCACTTCATCGTTATCATTCAAACGAATATCATTATCCATTGCTACCAACTTATGATTTATAGCGATATAAAAGTCATCGAAAGTTAGATTATAGGTGCGTGACAAATAGGAAATTACTTCGTGCAACGTTTCTCCTTTTATAGCCAGTTCTTCGGTAGTTTTACCCGTTATATCTGCTATTTCTCCGAAATATGTAATTCTCATTTTTTATACTAAAAAAAGTTTGACCGTGGCGATTACCAATACTCCTGCAAGCAAATACTTAAGCGTGTTAATGTTAAATTTTTGACTCCCATTTAAAGCTCCTAAACTCCCACCTAACAAAGCGACTGGCATAAAATACCATGCTTCCAAAGGTATTTGCTTGCCTTGAATAATAAAACCCGTTATTCCTGCAAGAGAATTAACAAAAATAAACAAAGCAGAAACAGCAGCAGCTTGCTTCATATTACCCCATCCAAGTAGGATAATAATAGGACTTAATATAATTCCACCTCCAATACCTATCATTCCAGAAAAGAGTCCAATGGCTGATCCGATAATCAGTGATCCTATAATACTAGATGGTACGATTTTGTTCTTTTCTGTGCCAAAAATATTGAGCATTCGTAGGATAGCGATGGCTAAAAAGAAACCTAATATTTTTTTATAAAGGCCGGTATCAATGGAAATATATCCGCCTAAAAATGCCATTGGGATGGACGTAATGGCGAAGGGATAAAATAGATTCCACTTAAAATGATTGTTCTTTTTAAAAAACCAAAAGGATACTCCTGAAACAAATACGTTGAGCAGCAATGCAGTTGGCTTCATACTAATTATAGGGAAAGAGAATAGTGCCATAAGTGCCAAATATCCGCTTGCGCCGCCATGACCTACACTCGCGTATAAAAAAGCCACTACAAGCAAAATACTCATAAACATAAACAAGATATCGGGCTTAAATAGTTCCACTTTACAATTTTAAGTAGGTTATTTTTTCTCCTTTTTTAATGAATGTTACGTGTGAAGGAATCACCAAAATCGCATTACATACTGCAAATGATTTTAGCATAGAGGACGCTTGCCCAGATAGGAGAGTTGCTTGTTCATTATCTACCATTCCTTTTAAAAATAGTGTTTTACCCGATTTATTGTCAATATCGGCAGCAGCAAAAGCGACACCACTTGGTAAATGACAATCACGGTGACCCAGTTGTGCTTTTAGTAACGGCAAAACATAGATATAAAAACAATTCAAGCTTGATGCCGGGTTCCCGGGTAAGGCAAACAACTTCGTTTTATTTTTTACGCCAAACCACAAGGGTTTTCCTGGACGTTGATTTACTTTATAAAAAACTTCAGATACACCATTATCCTCCAAGGCTTGCTTAACGAAGTCATAATCGCCTACAGAAATACCGCCCGATATTAATACAACATCGGATTGAGCGATACATTTTTTTATAGCTTCAGTTGTTTGTGCTAAATCATCTCCAACCATAGCCGTGTTGACCTTGTTAATACCCATACGTTTCAATGCCATTTTGAGCGTAATGGAGTTGCTCTCGTATACTTGACCATCTTCAAGTTGCTCTCCAGATTGCTGTAATTCGTTGCCTGTGATGAGTATGCTCACTTTGGGTCTTTTGTATACCTTAACGCTAGTAGCACCAATACTTGCCAAAAATCCAATTGCTGCTTCATTTAGCTCAACTCCTTTGGTTAGCGCAATTTCTCCAGCATTTATTTGCTCTCCAATAGGACGAACATTAGCGTACTTATTGGGTAAAATTTCAATATTTAGTTGGTTGCCTTGACGATAAACATGCTCCTGCATAATTACGGTATCTGCAGAATCGGGCACGCGAGCACCCGTAAATATTCGCACGGCTTCACCCCGTTTTAAAGATACATTTCTTGCACTACCTGCTTGTATTTCATCCACAACGGTGTAACAATAACCGTCAGAATGAGCAAATGCGTATCCATCCATTGCCGATTGTTTGAAGGGCGGCATATGGATAGCTGAAATCACATCTTCTGCTAAAACTAAACCCATTGTCTTTATGATCGGTTTAACTTTAATGTCATTATACTTTGCGTGTTTTTCGATGAGTTGAAGCGCTTCCGAAACAGATATCATAGTGCTTTGATTCTTAAATTAGTATATAAGTAATAACCACCATTGTCAAAATGAAAAGTAGACTTACTAATAAATATATCATCTCTGTTTAATGATGCTAATGCTCGTGCAATGGATTACTGCAATAGTAGTGAAAGTTAAAAAAAGACGAATACAAAATCAACCTATCCGTGTAAACACCATTGCAAATGCGGTTTACGTAAAATAAGCTTAGTTAACTGACGTACTGACGTTTTTTCTTACTGTTTATGATCGCCTCTTCTCTTGCGATATAGTTTATACTGAGTTTTAAGCCTGAACTTAGACGCACATGAATATCGAAATTATGCAGTGGTTTCTAAACAATCTAACCTCAAACGAGACATACGCGGCGGTACTTCTTGCCTTTATGTATCTAGTAATCCTTGTAATCATTTGGTGGATGTGTCTTAAGTTGCTGCAATCCTACATTCCAAAAAATAGCCTCAAGCTCAAAAAATATAATGACACAAAAACAAGCAATAGACGCGTATAATGTAAAAAAATAAGGTAGATTCTTCTTTACTCATAAATGGAAGAAATATGACTAATATTGGTGTCTTTAAAGTGTATATAGAAAACTACTTAATGTATAATCCAGCCATAAATCAGTCCATGATGATTATGGTATGGACTAATTCCATCCGAGACAGGTCTGCCTTTAGAGGTATGCGCCTTTTTTTACAACAACAAAGTATGGAAAGCTTATGAGAGCAATGTTGCCGATATTTTGACCATATCTTATCGGTAGTTCATTATTTTGAGCTAGAATTGTTCTAGAATCCATCGGGATCAGATTTTAGAAACATTGTAAACAACTAAAAATCACAATTTATATCCATGATCACAACCATGAAATTTGGTACAAAAGTAGTACATGCAGGTCTTGAGCCGGATACCGCCACCGGAGCTATAATGACGCCAATTTACCAAACCAGCACCTACGTGCAAGAGGGGATAGGAGAACATAAAGGCTATCAGTATAGTAGAACAGGTAATCCTACGCGCAGTGCTTTAGAGGCTAATTTAGCAGCATTGGAAAACGGAATATATGGTGCTTGTTTTGGTAGTGGCTTAGCGGCCATTGATTGCGTAATCAAAATGCTAGATCCAGGCGATGAAGTGATTTCAACCAACGATTTATACGGAGGTTCATACCGTTTATTTACCACTATTTTTGCTAAGTACGGAATTGTCTTTCACTTTGTAGATATGATGGATGTAAAGCATATTGAAGCGGCTGTAACATCCAATACACGATTAATTTGGGTAGAAACACCTACCAATCCGATGATGAATATTATCGATATAGAAGCAGTTGCTGCCATTGCCCAAAAAGCCAAGGCTATGCTAGGAGTAGACAACACCTTTGCCACGCCTTATCTTCAAAATCCACTAGACTTAGGAGCCGATATTGTAATGCATTCTGCAACTAAATACTTGGGTGGACATAGTGATGTAGTGATGGGAGCACTGGTATGCAAAGATCCATTGCTAGCTAATGAGATGTATCGCATTCAAAATAGCTCAGGCGCTATTACAGCTCCTATGGATTCATTCTTGGTGCTGAGGGGTATCAAAACACTTCATTTGCGCATGCAACGTCATTGCGAGAACGGCGAAAAAATTGCGCGTTGGTTGCAAAATCACCCTAAGGTAGATAAGGTCTATTGGCCAGGTTTTGAGAGCCATACGAATCATTTAGTAGCCAAAAAACAAATGCGCGGATTTGGCGGAATGATATCATTTAACCTGAAAGGAAACGATTTGGATGATGCCAAAAAAATAGTTTCCAGTACCCATTTATTTGCGCTCGCAGAAAGTTTAGGCGGAGTTGAAAGTCTTATCGGTCATCCTGCGACTATGACGCACGGCAGTATTCCAAAGGCAATTAGAGAGCAATCGGGTATTGTAGATTCGCTAATTAGACTCAGTGTGGGAGTAGAAGATTCAGAAGACCTTATTGCTGATTTGCAAATGGCGTTTGATGCCTGAGCGAACTATATACTCTTTACGAAATCCAAAAATACCTGCTTGTGAAGATCTAAATCCATATTCGCAGATAATGCCACCCGAGCTATGTAGTCTTTGTCTCCTTCTTTGGTAGTTCCCTGAGTAGACGTAGCCGGAATAGTCCAATAGCAACCTTTTAACTGACCGTAACTCACGCAGTATTTGCTTTCGTTAGGAATTTCCGTAATCATTAAATGGATTAAGCGATGATTTAGTTCTCGTTTATAAAATTCTTTCTCTTCTTGCGTGTTACCCTTGGTAGGTAAGTCCAAGGAGAATACAGATGGTGTAAATCCTTGGCTAGCTAATTCTTCTGAAACAAAATTGATCTTAGCTTCAGGTAATACCTCATTTATAAAATTAACAAATTCACGTGTGTTGGCGTAGGCATCTCGTATACGTTGATTCATAGATGGTAATTGCTGCGCCAGAAATTCATATTGCAAAGGAGTTGCTTCATTATCACAAAGTGCAAGATGGACTTCTATCTTAGGCATTAACGCCGCAGCCATTTGGTTTCCGACACAATAACCTGCGGTGCATTTACCACCACTCGGAAATTTAGATCCACTGGCGTAAGATATAGCGCTAACGGCAGAAAGTATTTTTCCTTCCCCTAAAAAGTGAACATTGGGACAAAAGGTCTGGTCTAAAACAAACACTGGAGCAATAGCAACCGCACCCGAATCTGTTTTTCGCTCTCTGGATAGGGTTTCTTTCAGTTGGAGTAAATCGGGGACTTCCACTCTTGGATTGGTAGGAATCTCAGCGATGATATACGGAACATCATTTTCCGCGGCTATTTTTTCTAAAATCCGGTCAATACTCTGCACCATATCTTGATCACCGTCTACGGGTAAATCCACGATTTCTACGTTATCAAGACAAGCGGCTACACGTCTTGCTTGATCATTGGTTCCTCCATAACAATTGGGCGGTACAATGAATTTAATCGCTTTTCCTGGATGATTCTCCTTAGCATCATGAACAAGCCCCATCATTATAGCATATTGGATTGATAGACCGCTAGATGCTACTAAAGCAGACGTAGACGCTTCTGTAATAGTGGCAATAGAATCCAATACCAACGATTTGTTAAGTTGCACTTGATCGATATTGACAACCGCTGTATCGTTACCTAAAAGCATATTCAACGCTGCAAGACAATTTACAGGCGTCATCGCTATGGTCTCTCTACGTCTTACATGCTGAATTTCAGAAATATAATTTTTTGTGTCATCACCATTTACCAAAATCACACTGCCTAGGGTTTGGTTAGTATGAATATAAAAATCGGCCTTACTTGATAGATCAAAATGGCTGATAGTATCGGTTTCTGAAATAAAAACAGTGCTACCTTCAAAATTAGAAATAACGGACGAAGGATTATCTACTTGTTTTAGCTCAAAATGATAGCCATAAATACTGCGGATTAAATCAAAATCCAAATAAGTAGGTAATTCCCCATGATAGAGTATTAGGGTGTTTTGATGAAGCAAAAGGTTTTTTCGTAAGACCGCTAAAAGAGGAGCTGACTTAGAAGAAAAACTAATGACACACTCAGAAGTTACTTTATTTAAATCTGCAATAACCCATTCTAGAATGCACGACAACGGGTGACCGAGCCGAATATAATCGTACGCCGTAGGGAGTTTGCTTAACGAAGAAGTTTCTGCATTACCCGACTCATATAGTTCTTGGAACAAGTCTAAAAATTGAGTTTTAGCCAATTTTTCATCATAAATATCCAGCCTATGTGTGGTTAGATTTAACCAATCAGGAGGCATGTTTTGTACTACTGAATGTATATATGGAAGCAATTTAGGGTTAACCATTCTAATTGTGGTTTAATAGGCCGGCAACTTACATCAATTCCATTTGTTTTGAAAGAATCACGTAAAAACAATCCTTTATAGACTTTTCAATATTGTTAGAGATAATGTTTGATTAGAAACATAAATAGATAACATTTGAGGCGAGCAAAAGGCAATTAAGTGATTTCAACCCAACGTACATTAGATAAAATCCTAGAAGAGCTCAATCTGCAAGATTTTATAGAACATGATCCTATTTCAATTCCTAAGCGATTTACTGGTAAAGAAGATATTGAGATTTCGGCATTTTTTGCGGCTACCTTAGCTTGGGGCCAACGAAAAAACATCATCAACAACACGAATAAAATCATGCATTGGATGGGAGAGGAGCCTTATCGTTTTTTGGTAGAACACTCGGCTAAAGATCTTATCGTTTTTGAAAAGTTTGTGCACCGCACATTTAACGCAACAGATATCTTATACTTCATAGAAGTACTAAAACGATGGTATCAAAATGAAGAATCTTTAGAAGATTATTTTACGGGGAATACGATGCACGATAGAATTGCTCATTTTCACCACGCATTTTTTGATAATGACTTTGTTTCTAATCGCACCAAAAAACACATCGCAAATCCCGCTAAAAACTCTTCGGCTAAGCGACTCAATATGTACCTGAGATGGATGGTGAGAAAAGATGACATAGATTTTGGTTTATGGAAATCCATACACACCTCCGAACTAAAATGTCCACTGGATGTGCATGTACAACGAGCCGCTTTTCACTTTAAGCTTCTAACCAGAACACAACAAGATTGGAAAGCTGTAACGGAGTTGTCTAATAATCTATTGCTATTGGATCAAGTTGATCCTATTAAGTATGATCTCGCTCTTTTTAAATGGAGTGAGCGTAAAATGGATTAAGTTATTTTCAACTTGTACTTATCTAAAAGCCCAGCTAGGCTTAATACTGAAAATTTTGCACCCGTCATGGTATTAAGCGATGGATCTAGATTATAGTTAATCGCCGTACGAAAATCGGCATGGGTAAGATTGGTGCGTTCAAATGTGGCAGCATACAGGTCACACGTATCAAGACTAGCATTGCTAAGGTCAGTTTCAACAAAATCTACATCCTTTAGTGAGCAATTGGAAAAACGGGTTTTAGTTAATTTGAGTTGATAAAACGAACTATAATCCAAGATGCAATTGGTAAACGTTAATTCCAATAAAAAGCGATTGGCATCCGTAAATTGAATACCCATTAGTTTACAATCAGTGAAGGTTACATTTTTAAACGCGGTATGCTTTATTTTGACATTAGTCAAGTTACAGCCAGAGAATGAACACTCCGAAAAACTTACTTCCGCCAGGTTTAATTCCGATAAATCACAATTAAGGAAGGTGCAATCTTCATAATCATTGCACAACGTTTCTGACGTTAGTACACTATTTTCGATAGAAACTTGATAAGCAGATTTATCCATGGTTGTGTTCTAGTTTAACTAAGTTAATAAGATAGCTCTTATTGTAATTCAATTTCTAGCATTATCTAGATGTATGGTTGAATCACCATTTGCAGTGGAATTTACTTTAGGAGTACACCGCTGTCCCATTGCTCTTTCTTCCATTTTTTACCGTTGTGTTTCCAGTAATTCCATGTGCCGTGCTTCATATCGTCTTTAAATTCACCTTCACACTTTCCGTATAGATTCGTTGCGCCCACTTTCCAAGGGCCATTTCGTTTGCCTTTGATGTAGCTTCCTTCATCCACGCCGCCTTCATTGTATTTATGTTCTACCCAAGGGCCTGTTTTTAAACCATCTTCGTAATCGCCGTACGTGTCTATACCTTCTTCTTTGTAAT
This sequence comes from Chitinophaga pinensis, assembly GCA_945889315.1. Taxonomy (GTDB): domain Bacteria; phylum Bacteroidota; class Bacteroidia; order NS11-12g; family UBA9320; genus UBA9320. The sequence goes on along the minus strand of CAMDBP010000057.1, from coordinate 3,264 downwards.
ATTTATACGCTCCGTTTAGAAGTCCGTTTTTGAAGGTCTTTACTTCAAGCGGATTGCCACTCATTGTGTAAATGATTGTTTCACCTTCTAACTTACCGTCTTGATAGGTTTCCTTGAGCATTAACGCACCTTCTAACGAGTAAACGAGTCTTTCACCCGTAGCAAAACCATCTCTATATTCACTCGTTTCAGCTACTTTTTCACTGATGTGATAAAGCGTGCTTAGTCCGTGTCTTACGCCGTTTTTATAATAAATCTCTTTACGTTTGGCGCCATCTCTGTCGTAGGAGGTAACTAATCCATCAGGCAATCCAATTTTAAAAATCCCAACTTGCTCTTCCTTTCCATTGTCGTGATAGGTTACAAAGGGGCCTTCTTCTTTGCCGTTTAAAAACATAACCGTTTTCAGAGGCTCACCATTTGCCCTGTAGGCTCGGTAGGCGCCATGTAAAATTCCCTCTCGATAAATGCAATCTACCTCAGGTAAACCATTTCTATAAAACGTTTTGAAAACACCATGTCTAACTCCTTTTTTATAGCCTATTTCTTGGTCTAGTTTTCCATCTTCATACCAGCTACTAAAAACACCATCAATTTGTCCATTCGTCCAATTAATGCGCTGCATGGGTTTGTTATTGTTAGGCCAAAGCATTAGCGATTCGCCTGTAAAGGACTTCCCTTCGTAGTAGTACGTGCCATCTTCTTGTTTTATCAGTTTAGCGAAGGCTACTTTGGTTTGTGCGAAGGTCATTATTCCGAGCAACAGCATTACAACTAGTGTTATTTTTCTCATGTATTCGTTTAGATTTTGGACAAAGTTAAATATTGTAATTAATGTACGACTTGGCAGTTTTTCACGACTTGTTCAACATTCTGTTTTTGCATACACTCAAAATGACCGCGTGGACAGGAATTACTTCCTAGCTTACTGCAAGGGTTGCATTTTAAGTCCACTCGATGATTGAAAATAGTTTGGGTTTGAACGCGATATGCATGCATACCAAAAGAAGGATGTGTGTTGCCCCAAAGACAATGTATAGGCGTTTCAAAAGAGGAAGCAATGTGCATAAGGCCTGTATCTCCCGTAATTAAATCAGAGGCATTTTTGATGATATAAGCAGACTCATCTAACGTCAACTTATTGCATAGGTTTAGTACCGCATTAGGTCGCAGATTGTCCATAATTTCTTTTGCTTTTGCCTCATCAGCTTCGCCGCCACCTAACAATACAACCTTGCTATCTAAACGTTTAATAATATCTAAAATAATGTTTAAAGGTATCTGTTTCGTGAAATACGTCCCACCAATCGCAATGGCAACATAGGATTTAGGAACGAGTTTATAATCAGATAATTGCAGGGAAAGACTATCTGGGAAGAAGTAATCTACCCCTTTTTGATCATCCACTATAGAGAGTGATTTTAATGCTGCGAAATAACGATCTATAATGTGAATTGGTGTGAGTAAGTTCAATTTAAACTGAACAAATAACCACTTTTGAATATTGAGTTTGTTGAACGAAATACACTTGATTTTAAGCATATTTTTAAGTAATCTGGTACGTACGTTTTTGTGTAAATCAATAACTAAATCATAGTTTTCTAACGTCAATTCCTCAGACAAAGCTTTAGTATCGTTATTCCAATATTTTACATGATCAACATAAGGGTTATTAGCAACCAAGCTGGAAAACGACTTTTTGGTCAGAAAATGTACCTCAGCATTCCCGAGTTGTTTTTTGACACACCGAATTACGGGTGTTGTTAATACAATATCACCAATAGAACTAAGCCGAATTATGAGTACTTTCATTGTTTTTGGGCGTACCAAACCTCTTCATGAATAAAGGCATCTTCCATAATATAAGCGGCCGAAACTCCATTTTCTATCATGGCTATAATTACGTTTACATCATTACCTGCAGCATCCTTACCCGCCATTATATATTTGATGATCCCATAAGAATTAGCTAAACGTTTTGGCATTCGACTAACGTCAAAATCGCCGTCTCCAAAAAAAAGGTTGTAGAAGTTTTGGTTGTAGCACGTATCAAAATCTATCTTATCTTTTTCAAAACGTGTCTTTTTATAATAATCGATATAGACGTAATTATCCGTTGCTATGGGCGCAAAGTATAAGGTATCATCTAGTTGCAATTGAACTTCGTCTTGTGCAAATCCGTGCGAAATGGTAGCCAAAATAACGAATAGAAGTATAATTTTTCTCATAATGTTAAAATGTATTGACCACTAGGTATTGATTTTCGATGCGTTTAACTTGAATATTTTTACCACTATCTACAAACTCACCGTCTGTCTTGGCTTCAAAAGTAATACCATTTAATTGTACTCTGCCCATCGGCCTTAGAGCGGTATGTGCGATACCTTGCTCACCTACAAGCGTGCTTAAATCAACGTCACTATTTTGAATTCCAGGAGCTTTAGCTATGGTATTGTGAAGTACAGCCTTTTGAAATAAAGTAGATTTGATAAAACGAGAACCAAAAAAATAGAGTAATAATGCAAAGCCTACAAGTGAAAACAAGACCGTTGCAATCGCATTGTTTATCTCTGTGGGTGAAACATCCCCAAAATCTAAGTTTACATTGCGTAACATACTTAAGGTTAATCCTGAAACTAAAAATATAATTCCACTGATACCCGCGACTCCAAATCCTGGTATCACAAAAATTTCTAACGCCAGTAGAACTAGCCCCGAAATAAAAACTAAAATTTCCCAGTTCTCGGCAAAGCCATCCAAATATAACGGAGCAAAAAAAGCAATTGCCGCTGCTATAGATACCACGATAGGAACACCTAATCCCGGTGCTTGTAGCTCCAACACAATGCCACCAATAATGAGTAGGATTAAAATCATACGAAGCCAAGGAAAGGAAAGAATCGCTAAGCTATTATCTAAGGCACTTGGTTCTACGGTGATTATTTCAGCATTCTCTAGTCCTTTTAGTGCTATTATTTCTGAAATAGAAGCAACAATACCGTCACAATAGCCCCATTTTATTGCTTCTTCCGTAGTAAGTGTAATTACTTTGGTAGAATCTACTAAACCGGGAACAATCATGCGTTCATCCACCATTCCTTCCGCAATATCTGGATTTCGTTTGTAGATATAGGTAGAATCGCCGTCTCTTACACTCAGTATCTTACCCTTGCTTTCTGCCGTGCTTCGTATTTGCTTGCGCATGTAGCTTTGGTATTTATCTGGCGCCTTTTCTCCCGTTTCTATAACCACGGTAGATGCCCC
>CAMDBP010000056.1 GCA_945889315.1 Chitinophaga pinensis | reverse complement strand
AACGAATATTTTCAGGAGTAACTTCTACATACTCATCAGCTTGGATATACTCTAATGCTTCTTCCAGTGTAAAAAGCTGTGGTGGAATCAGTTTAATTTTCTCATCTGCGCCACTACTTCGAACGTTACTTTGTTTTTTGGCTTTTGTTAGATTCACTACTACATCTCCGGGACGTGAGTGTTCACCTACCACTTGTCCTTCGTAAATTGCTTGATTTGGCGATACGAAGAATTTACCTCTATCTTGTAAGTTATTGAGTGAATAAGGAATAGCACCGCCATTTTCCATACTAATCAATGAACCGTTTATACGCTGTGGAATATCTCCTTTGTGAGGTTGAAATTCTTTAAAACGATGTGAGATAATTGCCTCTCCTTGTGTGGAAGTAAGTAACGTGTTTCGCAGTCCAATGATTCCACGTGATGGGATCTCAAATTCAAGATGCATTACATCTCCTTTTGGCTCCATACTGAGCATATTTCCTTTTCTCAAGGATACAAATTCGATAACTTTGCCGCTGTGATACTCAGGTACATCTATAATCAACTCTTCTACTGGCTCACATTTTACTCCATCAATTTCTTTGATAATTACACGAGGTTGACCAATTTGTAATTCATAGCCTTCTCTACGCATAGTTTCAATAAGTACCGCTAAATGCAATACTCCTCTTCCAAATACCAAGAAAGAATCTGCTGTAGCGGTTTCTTGTAGTTTCATGGCAAGATTTCTTTCTAGCTCTTGTTCCAATCTATCTTTAATATGTCTACTAGTTACATATTTTCCTTCTTTACCAAAGAAAGGAGAATCGTTAATTGTAAACAACATACTTATTGTAGGTTCGTCTATACTTATAGAAGGTAAAGCTTCAGGGTTTTCTGGGTCAGATATAGTATCACCAATTTCAAAACCTTCAAGTCCTGTTACTGCACAAATATCTCCTGCGGTAACTTTATCCACTTTTACTTTCGCAAGACCGTCATATAAGAAAAGTTCTTTTACCTTGGTTTTAGAAACGCTTCCGTCTCTTTTTACCAAAGAAACATTTTGATTTATCACTAATTCGCCTCTTTTTAGTTTTCCAATAGCGATACGGCCAGTATACTTGCTAAAATCTAAAGAAGTAATCATCATTTGTACATTCCCTTCTTCTTGCACAGGTGCAGGAACGTGTGCTAAAATTGCATCTAAGGCAGCGAACATATTGTCGGTAGGTTCTCTCCAATCATTGCTCATCCAACCATTTTTTGCTGATCCATATACAGTAGCAAAATCGAGCTGATCTTCATTTGCGTCTAGGGCAAACATGAGGTCAAATACCTTTTCATGTACCTCCTCTGGAGTACAGTTTTCTTTATCTACTTTGTTTACAACCACCACGGGCTTTAGTCCAGCTTCCAGTGCTTTTTGTAATACAAAACGTGTTTGAGGCATAGGCCCTTCAAATGCGTCTACTAAAAGTAACACGCCGTCAGCCATATTCATTACACGTTCTACCTCACCACCAAAATCACTGTGACCAGGGGTGTCGATAATATTTATTTTGGTGCCTTTGTATTGCACAGAAACATTTTTTGAAAGAATAGTTATACCACGTTCTTTTTCAATGTCATTATTATCCATAACTAATTCTCCAGGTTTTTCGTGATCCTTAAAAAATTCACAGGCTTGAAGAATTTTGTCTACTAGGGTAGTTTTACCGTGGTCAACGTGAGCTATTATGGCTACGTTTCTAATTTTTTGCATAAATTGCTATATCTAAAGTGGGTGCAAAGGTAGTGAATTATACCTTTGTTAGTGTTACTTGAATATTACCTAAAAAAATAAAGCCTTAATTACTAGTAATTAAGGCTTTCGAAGTATCTTAGAATATTGAATTAATAGGTGTTAATCTTTATTCTTTTTGTTAGCTCATCTACATCAGATTTAAATTTCTTGTCTGTATCTATTAGATCGTTTACAGTCTGGCAAGCATGAATAACAGTTGAATGATCTCTGCCTCCAAAGTACATTCCAATATTTTTAAGACTAGCTTGAGTTAGTTGTTTAGCAAAGAACATTGATATTTGACGTGCCTGAACAATTTCTCTTTTACGTGTTTTAGACTTCATTAGGTCTACACTCACGCCAAAGTAGTCAGAAACCAGTTTTTGAATAAACTCAATTGAAATTTCTCGTGATGAATTCTTAACAAAGTTTTTCATCATTTTCTTAGTCATTTCTAAGTCGATTTCTTTTCTGTTTAAAGAAGCCTGCGCAATAAGTGAAATTAATGCGCCTTCTAGTTCGCGTATGTTACTATCTACTTTATTAGCAACATATTCTATGACCTCTGGAAGAAACTTAATGCCATCTTGATACATCTTTTGTTCCAAAATAGAGATCCGTGTTTCGAAGTCAGGATTTTGTAAATCAGCAGATAGTCCCCATTTGAATCTAGATAATAATCTTTCGTCTACATCTTTAAGATCCTTCGGAGCACGGTCAGAAGTTAAGATTAGTTGTTTTCCGTTCTGATGCAGGTAGTTGAATATTTGAAAAAATATTTCTTGTGTTTTTTCTTTTTTAGCAAAGAATTGAACATCGTCTACTATAAGGACGTCAATCATCTGATAGAAATGTAAAAAATCATTGTAGTTGCCGTTCTTAGCGCTATCTACATATTGATTAATAAATCTCTCGGAAGAAACGTATAATACAGACTTATTGCTTGATATTTCTTTTATACGATTTCCAATAGCGTGTACTAAATGTGTTTTACCTAAACCTACACCGCCAAAAATCATCAATGGATTAAAAGCTGTGCCTCCTGGCTTGTTAGCTACTGCATAGCCAGCTGAACGCGCTAGTCTGTTACATTCACCTTCAACAAAATTATCGAATGTATAATTAGAGTTAAGTTGAGAGTCAACATTTAATTTTTTAAGCCCGGGTATAATAAATGGATTGTGAATATTATTGGACAAGTTAATGGGCATTCCCATTTCGTTCTTGTTATTGTGAGTAACATTTCGAGTAGGCATACTTACAGTATATGGTCTTGCACTTCCGCTGCTATTTTCTACAATTACATTGTATTCTAACTTAGAACCCGCACCTAATTCTTTTTCTAACGTTTTTTTCAGTAGCGCAACATAGTGTTCCTCTAACCATTCATAAAAAAATTGACTAGGGACTTGTATTGTAAGTACCTTATCTTCAATTTTTAGAGGTTTAATAGGGGTAAACCACGTTTTAAAACTTTGTGGATTGACATTGTCTTTTATAGTTTGAAGACATTTTTTCCACACCGTTTCGTGTTGTTCGCTCATGTAAGTTTTTGGTTGTTAAAAAGTTAAGTTAATAAATTAAAATTCTTAAGTGGACTTCCACGCTAAGATGGTCGCAAGTTGGGTTAAAAAAAGTTTCTAAAAAAATAAAAATAGTATTGATTTTATAAAATATTTAAGTAGTTAAACCCTAGTATTTGCGAGCTATTAGCTCTATGAGCCTCATAATCAATACGTCCCAAGTTTACGCCTGCCCATCCGGTTTGATTTATAAAAATTTCTTTACCATCTTTATTAAAAACACCTTGTGGATAACTCAAAAAAGTATGCGTGTGGCCACCTAAAATCAAGTCTATATTTCTAGACATTTTAGCTAAAATAGTATCGCTCACCTTGTTATCTTCATATGTGTAGCCTAAATGTGATAAACAAATTATCAAGTTGCATCCTTTTTCCTTTAATAGTGATGCTGTTTCATTGGCGGATTCTATAGGATCTTTGTACTTAATTTCTCCATATAGTTTTTTAGGAACTAAGCCTTCTAATTCAATCCCGATTCCAAAAATTCCAATTTTAAATTTTCCCTTATTACTAATGGCATAAGGATTTACCTTGCCGTCTAATAGAGTGTTGCTAAAATCGTAATTGGCACATAAGAAGTTAAAACGTGCATGTGCTAACTGTTTTACTAATCCTCCAATGCCGGCATCAAAATCGTGGTTTCCTAAAGTCGCGTAATCATATCCCATTTCGCTCATTAACTTGAATTCTAATTCACCTCCATAATAGTTGAAGTAAGGGGTCCCTTGAAAAATATCTCCACTGTCCAATAGAAGCACATGCTTATTTTGGGCTCTTATATCTTTGATAAGCGCAGCCCGTTTTGCTGCGCCTCCTAATCCGGGATATTTTTTATCTGTAACTGGGAAAGGATCTATATGGCTGTGCCAGTCGTTCGTATGCAAAATAACTAATCGATCATTATTTTGCGCAAACAAGGCTTTTGGTGCTATTGACGCACCTGCTCCAAGTAACGCTGCTTTATATATGAATTCTTTCCGATTCATAATTCTCTGATTTTGGTATCGAAAGTGATAGGCTGATGAATCTTTACATACGCTAATAATGCATCTCGTATTTTTATACCTGTATCTATTCTTTCCGTCGCCCGTGTTAGAAAACTATAATTATCTCCGCCGTTAGCCATGTAATCAGAAGTGACCAAATAAAAATAGTCTTGATCGCTTGTCGCAACTTTATTTAGCGAATTAATATTATCTGACATAGGCTCTCCTCCTTTTGTGCGGATAAAATTTTGTAAAGAATCTATATATATAGTGTTTAATTTTAAGATTACAATTTCATTCTCAAATGGCATAACTTGGAATATGTCACCAACGGTTATCTCACCTGAATCTAAGGTGCTACGAATTCCCCCATAGTTTAGTATACAAATGGTAGAAAGTGGATATTCTTTGATAGCACATTCCATTACAGCGTCTGCTATAAAATTACCTAATGCACTACTGGGTTTTTTCTTTTCTACAAATGAGGTACTATATCCTATTACCTCATTCATGGCTGCAGCCATTCCGAGTGAATAAGGACTTATTATATCTTCAATTTGTTTGTCTGACTTGTCGTTAATGCTTAATTGTATGTTACTTGTAGGTTGAGCTACTGGCGTTATTCTCGTCTTACAACCAAATAAAACAAGTATGATAAGGAATATTTTATAGGGCAATTTCAATTTCTTTCTTCAATAGTTCAATTGCTTTCTGTGTCGGATGAACCCGTTCAGCAATTAGTTTGTGTAATATTTTTTTGCCTAGTCCTGGTCCTGTTTCAGTTGGTTCACATTCTCGAAAACTCTGATCAATCAATGTTAACATTTGTTCTTTAACTGCTTTAACCATGCGCCAAGATTCATCCGATACATATATCTGTTGTGCAATGTTGTGGTTAAACTCACTATTAATGGTATTGATTAACTCATAGTGGAGTTGTTGGGCACTTTGTCCCGCTTTAGATAATCGTAAGACTAAATTGTCTGGAGAGATACGATCAAGTAATAATGTAAGTCTTTCATAGGCTTGAAGTTTTATAGGCGTAAGTGTATTGGCCTGCTCTTTTTTTAATTCTAAAATTCTTACTTTTCGTTGCTCATTAAGAAAGGATTTTAAAAGATAATAGGTTACACCGAACACTATAAGTGCAGGAATAGTAAAATTAAGAATCGTAAAAATGGCCTGTGCTATGTCTATGGATAGTATCATATATAGATAGCGAAATTAAAGCTATTGCGTCTTTATTTATTTATAAAATCGAAAAATTACTTCATTTAATAGATGCGTACACCGGGTGTCTACTTATGTACTTACTTTGAAGGAATAATATGACCATCTACCAAAATTTTAGAGAAGCCTTCACAAGTATTAGGGGTAATATTACCAGAACTATTATTACCTGTCTCATTATATCTTTTGGAATTATGGCATTAGTTGGTATTCTAACAGCCATCGACGGAATAGAGAGTAGTTTGGTGAAAAACTTTAGTTTTATGGGCTCTAATTCTTTTAATATTCAAAATAGGTCCTCTGGTTTTTCATTAAATAGAAAAAATAAACGAACATTTTTTGAAAACATATCCTACAAGGAAGCCTCAGAGTTTAAAAATAGATTTGAAGAAGATGCAGAGGTGTCAGTAAATTCATCTAATTCTTGGAATGCTGTAGCCAAGAATGGCAATAAAAAAACCAATCCAAATTCTACGATTATAGGCGCTGATGAATCCTATCTCTCTGTTGCCGGGTACGACTTAGCGGAAGGTAGAAATTTAACAATGGCGGATGTGGAACGCAATATTAATGTAGTGGTGATTGGTCAAGAGATAAAAGAATCCCTTTTTGGTGCCGAAAATTGTATTAATAAGGATATTAAGGTTGGTGGAGTAAAGCTACGAATAGTTGGTCTTTTTGCCAGTAAAGGGGGAGCATTTGATTTTGGAGGTGACAGAATTATCCTGATGCCTGTAACCTTAGCCAGGGATAAATTTCCAACAGACAACTTGAGTTATAATATTGGGGTTAGTGTTCCAAGCATCGCTAATTTGGATGTAATGTCGGGGTATTCTGAGAATCTATTTAGACAAATACGTAAGTTAAAGGTGAAAGAGGAAACAAATTTTAGTATAATAAAGTCGGATAGTATTTCTGCATCGTTGATGGAGAACTTAAATGTTATTTTATTGGGTGCTGTTTATATCGCTGCAATTACGCTCATGGGAGCCGCCATTGCTTTAATGAATATTATGTTGGTCTCTGTTACGGAGCGCACTAAAGAAATAGGTACTCGTAAGGCTATAGGTGCACGAAGTAAAACTGTTTTAAACCAATTTGTTATTGAAGCCGTTGTAATATGCCAGATAGGTGGCCTTGGGGGTGTTATATTAGGCATCACAATGGGGAATCTGATTAGCAGCTTTATAGGAGGTAGCTTCATTATACCTTGGAATTGGATTGGTCTCGCCTTGGCTGTGTGTACAGTAGTTGGCTTGAGTGCTGGAATATGGCCTGCCTACAAGGCGTCACGTATTAACCCAATAGAAGCATTAAGACACGAATAGTTGTCTGCCTTTTTAGGCAAAAAAAATCCCGACTCTAAAGTCGGGATTTTATACATTTATTCGAAAGAATAGTAAGTATTACTCTTGAACTACCTCAACATCAATTTCTACAGAAATCTCTTTATGTAATTGAATAGATGCTTTGTATTCTCCTATATTTTTTATCTCAGGAGTAGTTATTTTTCTTTTGTCAATATCTAAGCCTCTGTCTACAAGACTTTGAGCTAATTGCATAGCAGTAACCGAACCAAATATTTTGCCGTTAGAACCTGCCTTAGTTGGAACAGTAACTTTCACTCCTGTTAACTTTTCTGCAAGAGCTTGAGCATCTTCTTTAATTTTTGTTTGCTTGTGAGCTGCTTGTCTCACATTTTCTTCTGCCATTTTGATGGCAGATGGAGTAGCGATAGTTGCTAATCCTTGAGGAATAAGGTAATTTCTACCGAAGCCGTTTTTTACTTCAACGATATCATTTTTCTCACCAAATCCTTTTACGAAATCTTTCAATATAACTTTCATTGCGTTAAAATTTAATTTGGTTAAACTTATTTCATTTGGTCAGCTACGTAAGGTAGTAAAGCAATATGTCTACATCTCTTAACGGCTACTGCCACTTTTCGTTGATATTTAAGCGAAGTGCCCGTAATACGTCTTGGTAATAACTTGCCTTGCTCATTAATAAAAGCCATTAAAAAATCTGGATTCTTATAGTCAATATACTTGATTCCACTTTTTTTGAATCTGCAATACTTCTTAGGACGTATTACAGGAACTCTGGTGTATTTTTGTCTCTTAGCCATGATTTATTCCTCCTCTTCGCTAGTTATTGTTGCTACTTTAGCCTCTGCTATTGGTGCAGTACTTGTATTATCTACCAGTTTAGCTTTTTTAAATTCTCCGTTTCTTCTTCTTTCGTTGTACTTAATAGCATGCTTGTCAAGTTTGATACATAAATATCTCAAAACTTGTTCATCACGTCTATAAGCTAATTCAAGCTTATCAACGATTTGTGCATCTGCCTCAGCTGCAAATTCGAAAATTTGATAGAAACCTGTTGTTTTTTTCTGAATTGGGTAAGCCATTTTAGTTAGGCCCCAATTTTCTTTGTGGATGAGCTCTCCACCGTTTTCTGTGATCAGCTTTTCGAAAGAGGATACTGCATCTTGCAACATCTTTTCGCTAAGCACGGGTGTAAGAACAACCACAGACTCGTAATGTGTTTTTGCCATTGTTATTGTGTTTAAAAATAATTTTTAGGGCTGCAAAAGTAATGTTTAAAAATATAAATACATAACTATGAATAACCTAAAATTTAAGGTATGCTTAAATTTATTCGAATTTAAGCTGCCTTGGATCTTAACGTATAGATAGTGAACTACTTGTAAAGTATGCAATAGTCTCAAAAACGTAAATTTTAATATTGTATGTGAGTGTGTCAAATAAAAACGGCAGCGTAAATAACGTTATTTGTTGACTAAATTTTCAACAGTTCTTGTTTATCACCTTATACTAAACATAATTTGCACTTCAATGGGAAGTTACGTAGTAAGTGCACGAAAATATAGACCAGAAACCTTTGATACGGTTGTTGGTCAGCAACATATTACCGAAACACTTATAAATGAAATTACCAATGATCGATTAGCTCAAGCTTTTCTTTTTTGTGGTCCGAGAGGGGTAGGAAAAACTACGTGCGCTCGTATCCTGGCCAAAGAAATAAATAAAGGAACGGTTCCTGATGGCTACGATTTTTCATTTAACATTTTTGAACTTGACGCTGCTTCTCACAATTCTGTGGACGATATACGGGCGCTCAATGAGCAGGTTCGTATACCTCCTCAAACAGGAATATATAAGGTGTATATCATAGATGAGGTACATATGTTGTCACAGCAAGCATTTAATGCTTTTCTGAAAACACTTGAAGAGCCACCTAAGTATGCTATTTTTATATTAGCAACTACCGAAAAGCACAAAATACTTCCTACCATCTTATCTCGTTGTCAGGTTTTTAACTTTGATAGGATTCAAATACCTGAGATAGTAAGTCACCTGCAAGCAATAGCGAAAGAAGAGCATATAGAGGCAGAAGAGGATGCATTACATCTCATTGCACAAAAGGCAGATGGTGCAATGCGAGATGCGCTATCAATTTTTGATCAAATGGCTAGTTTTGGGAAAGATGGGAAGATTACCTACGCTGATGTCATTGAGAATTTAAATATTTTAGATTACGACTACTATTTTAAGATGGTAGATGGTTTCCTTGATGGGGATATAAGTTCGGTGCTGGTCAACTACGATGAAATACAACGCAATGGTTTTGACGGGCAATTATTCATTAATGGATTAGCTAATCATTTCAGGGATTTATTGGTTGCTCAAAATGCAAACAGCCAACAGCTGCTGGAAAAATCAAAAGAAATAGCTGGAAGATATCACAAGCAAGCCCTTGCGGTTACACCTTCATTTATTATTAATGCCATTAATATATTGGGTGAAACCGATATGAATTACAAAACAAGTAGGAATAACCGTTTGCATGTGGAGCTATGTCTCATAAAATTGGCATCATTGCAACACGCCATAGACGTAATTAAAAAAAAAAATCTAGGTTAGAAGGTTTAGCTAGTTCCGGGTTTTATGCACACCTTTTTTCTGCAGTTGATACGCAACTCGAAAAGGCTGATGAAACTGGCATTGTAAACGGACGTAAATCGGACGACGATGAACCTGTAGCGAGCGTTAAAATAGGAGGTTTAAGGGCTGTAATGCAAAGGTCACGCGAGAAGTTTGAAGACAATACAGACGAAAATGAAGTTGATATTTCTCTAGCTCTAGAAGATATAACCCCACACCTAAGTAAAGATATTCTAAAGGAATATGCTAAAAAACTTATTATAGATAAGAGGGCTAGTTTGGCTTCATTCTTCGCTGATCCGTTAATAGAAGTCATACAAAACAACATTCTCTTTACCGTAGGTTCTAAAATGGTAGCAGAAGAGATCAAAGAAGAATCACGGAAGGTCAAGGCTCTTTTTGCCGAAAAAGGGTATTTAATGCATAATCTTACGTGTACAGTAAATGCAGTAGAGGTCAATGAGTACAAGTTATTTACCCCAAAACAGCAATTTGATGATATGGCAAAGGAATTTCCCTTATTAGCAGATTTTGAGAGTCGCTTTAGCCTTGAGATTGAGTAGAATACTAAATCTCAAGGCTAAGAAGCATTCATATAAAACCGAGTTTGGCGTAGGTTAAACCTTCGCAACTATAATCAGATTAGGTTCAAAAACCACATTGTGCCAAGTTCTAGCTGTACTAAAAAGTATGATTTTTTTAACTGTTTTATATTTCCACCACACTATTCTTCGGATAACTTCTTTAAGTGGATCGGTATTTCTAACAAGTCCGCCAAAAACCTCTACCTTCTCAAAACCGACCGCACTGGTCACTTGAAGCGCAGAACTTTTATTCAGGAAAACCTCATGGCTAATATCTCCATAAGCATAAACGCTAGTTTGAGGAGCATCCATATTTGGTGTTCTGAAAATGGCTTTACCTCCTGGCTTTAAACACTTTTTTACATTTAAAAGGAAATCTATTAATTCGTTTTTGGTAAAATGTTCAATAATATCTAATCCAACAATCACATCTGCTTTTTCAGCCTTGGCAAAATAAGAATCGATGCTACTATGGTGTACATTGGTCATGCCTAATGTATGGGCCACGGCAACTTGTTCTTCACTAATGTCATAACCTGAGACATTGGTGTATCCAGCATCCATGGCTGGTTTTATAAAAGTGCCAAATCCACAACCTAAATCCACTATTTTAGCAGATCTATCTTGGGGTAAAAGAGCTAGCAATTCTGCGCCATTGTGCGATGCTTGCTCGGCAAGCATACCGGCATAGTCTCGCGCTTGCTTGTTTACCTGATTCGTAAAATAGTTATTATAAATAGTATCTCTGTACTCCAACATTTTAGGTTGCAAACTTATACTATTTTTGCTCGATGCTCAAAAGCTATATGCACAAAGGACTAATAGAAGCGGGTTGCGATGAAGCCGGCCGTGGCTGCTTAGCAGGTCCAGTGTACGCTGCAGCGGTTATATTACCCGTTGGCATGCGAATGCCATTGCTAGATGATAGCAAAAAACTAAATGAAGCCACGAGAGATAAACTTCGTAAACAGATAGAAAGCAAAGCCCTAGCATGGGCGGTAGCGAGCTGTACAGAGAGAGAGATAGAGAAATACAACATATTGAATTGTAGCATTTTAGCAATGCATAGAGCGATTGAGATGTTATCCATTCTTCCTGAACATTTGCTAATTGATGGTAACCGTTTTAAACCCTTAAATTTTATTCCGCATACCACCGTGATAAAAGGAGACGGAATTTATAAGAGCATTGCTGCGGCTAGCATTTTGGCTAAAACACATCGGGATGACTATATGAAAAAACTAGCTTTAACTTATCCTGATTATGGATTTGAACAACACAAAGGATATGGTACAGTTATGCACATAGCAGCGATTGATGAATTTGGTTATCAAGATTGTCATCGAAAAACATTTGTCTTGAAGCGTGACAAAAATTAAGTATTTGTATTGTTATCTTTATACAATTAAAAGCCATAGTTCTTGAAAAGTGCTAAAATCTGTGACTATCTTTGTTCCTTTAATTGTGAAACAATCATCTTTTAACGAAAATCAGTAGAGGACAAAAGAAAAGTGACGTTGCATCATTTTTTGTGGTAAATAGGGAAGAAGATGAAAGACGGTATAGTGTTTTTTTAGGTCTTCTATGAACTCAAGATTTATATATTGTATTAGATTTATCAACGAGTTAGCAGGTAGGATATTGAAAAAATAAACGAGTGTGCTACACGTGATTTTAAGGAATATGATGATGTTGCCAACTATTGCAAAAAATGCGGAAACAAACTGAAGATAGAAAAGATTATTACCTAAACGAGGACGGAAATCTTGTTTTTACAAGGGAATATCACCTTAAAAGAGGAACGTGCTGCGGTAACAGGTGTTTACATTGTCCTTTTGAGTACATCAATGTGCCTCGCCCGACGAATGAAAGCTAACGGTATTAACGGAAATTAATACTTTGACTGGGTTCTATTTTGTTGATGAGTCGAACCGGAATGTAGGTAAACACAAAACAGACCAAGAGCGCGGCAATATTGATTATAATCAAATAGCTTATTGGCAAGGTAAAAGGGACGGCATCCATATAATATGTGTCTGCAGAAAGCTTTATTATTTTGTATTCTACTTGAAGATAAGCAGCTCCTAATGCTACTGAATTTCCCAAAATAAGGCCACCCAAAAGAATGAACAAGCCTTGCCAGTTAAAAATACTCATAATTTTTCCCGAATGTGCGCCCATCGCTTTGAGTAATCCAATCATTGGAATGCGTTCAATGATTAAAATCAAAAGAACGGTAATGATATTAATGATGGCAACCACAAACATTAAAATAATGATTAC
>CAMDBP010000055.1 GCA_945889315.1 Chitinophaga pinensis | reverse complement strand
CCACTTTGTAGTTATTTGGCATTGGTTCAAATGCAAAGGTCTCTTTGGTGTTTTTGGAAAGATGATACGACATTAAACCTAGATTAGCACCAATGTCTAAAACGATATGGTTCTTGTTTAACAAAGTAAGAAAATGAAAAAAATCATTTTCATGCCTGTCGTATTTTAACGTACGAAGTTTATACAGTGTGAAATACCACAAGTAAGCATCGTAACCCAGGATTTTTTGAAGAATACGTTGTAAAGCAGCTTTCAACGTTTAGAACGAATAGTAAGGAGAGATAAGTAGGTAAACTAATACTCCTGTTACAGCTACATAAAGCCAAATAGGGTAGGTAAAACGAACTATTTTTCGGTGCTTTGCTATATTGTTGTTCAACGCATACCAAAATGCCAATAAAATCATTGGTAACACGATAGCAGCCAAAAAGATATGTGAGATTAGAATAGTGTAGTACACGTATTTCATAGCTCCTTCGCCACCATAACTGGTTTCAGGCACAAAGAAATGATACGTAACATAGCTCAATAAGAAAACGGCAGATAGACAAAATGCGGTGATGTTAAGCAATTTATGCTTGGCTACATTCCCACCTTTAATCGCACGAAGCGAAAGGATTAATAACATCGCACATGTACCATTTATGATAGCATGTAACATGGGCAGCTTGTAAATAAATGCAGGAAACTCGGTTGGAGGATTGAGTATACGTTTGTTGAGTATAACCACTAGTAGAAATACTACCACGGATACTACCATGGCAATCCTAAAAAATGCTTTATCGCTTAGTTTCATCTTTTTCTTGGTCTTTATATGTTTTTAATAAGAATCGGGCATCTTCTATCATTTTCATGATATCGGTAATGTCCAGTCCATCGTAAATACCACGTACGTGAAAATCTTTGTCGATTAACATTACTTTCTCACTGTGTATAAAATCAGTGGTATCGGGAACTGCCTGTATTACGGCTTTATAGCTATCTCTTGCTAATCGGTATATCGTGCTTTTACTTCCAGTCAAGAATTTCCACTGGTCATCATTTACTTCAAATTTATCTGCGTAGGCGCGGAGTACAGCAGCGGTATCGTTATAAGGATCTACGGTATGAGATATAAATAATACATCCGTACTGTTTTCAAGTTTCTGAGAGGCAATTTTAAGATGCCCATTAATAGTTGGACAAACCTCAGGACAAGAAGCAAAAAAGAAATTAGCTATGTAAACTTTATCGCCAATATCCTCACGTGTAAACACATCTCCATTCTGATCGATCAAGGAGAAACTATCAATATAATACGGTACTTCTTCACCCATTTCATCCGTAGAGTAAACAGGTAATTCGGTGTATTTGAATTCTTTAGAATGCCAGTAAAAGGCAATGAGAACGGGTATAAGGATAATTATACCAACTATAATTAGTCCACCTACTCTTTTCATGGATTAGCTTAAATGGTTCCCCAGAAATTTCCTTCAAATAGCATCCAAGCTATAAAGAAAATAATAAACATCATCGGAATTATAATCATGGAAGCAAAACCTAATTTCTCATGTTTCATGTGCATAAATGTACCTACAATGTAGATGGCTTTTACAATGCCCAATGCTATGAAAATAATGTTTCTAGCCATAGAAGGAGGCATGATAAAATAAAAAGCTACGTCTATTACGGTTAGCCCTAATAGTATCCAGAATTTGAGCCAGATATCTTTAGTGCCATGACTGTGAGTATGAGGTACCCAAACAGTTGGATCGTAATTTACTTCGTCGTGTATATCTACGTTATGATTTGAATGTGAAGACATAATTATAATAGTTTAAAGATAAAATTAGATTAAGTAAAAGAATGTGAAAACGAAAACCCATACAAGGTCTACAAAGTGCCAGTATAAACCAACTTTTTCTACCATTTCATAATGACCTCTTTTCTCGTAAGTACCCATAAGGTTATTTACGTAGACAATGATGTTAAGCACCACACCCGAAAACACGTGAAAACCATGGAAACCAGTAACCCCAAAAAATAGGGCTGCGAATGTTGGTGGGCCATACGGATTACTATACATGCGCGAACCAGCGCCAATAAACTGTGTCCATTCCCAAGCTTGACAACTTAAAAACATAAAACCACCTATGATGGTCCAAAGCATCCATTTGCTTACCGCAGCTTTGTCTCCTCGCTGGCCGGCTTCTACCGCCAGAACCATGGTTACAGAACTTAAGATAAGGATAAGTGTCATTAAAGAAACGAAGATCAGCGGTAAGTGCATACCATGAAAATCGATAACCCCAAAACCAGGAAAGTGATTAAATACTAAATCCGGTGATGGCCAGTGGCTCTCACTAAAAATACCTGTTTCACCCATTTTCTGAACAAAATAATCGGTATGATCGGCATGACCTTCTGCACCGTGTGCTGCATGCGAAGCAGATTCTGGGGTATATTTATTGATTAGATTATCAGCGAAGGTAAAATCAATTCTACCATCTCTCATAGGAATTCCGTCTGCCTCCAATTTAACTGGAGTAACTTCTTCGATAAAGGTGTCTGTAGACGAAAAGCTATAACGAATAGCTCCATAAGCCGTTAACAATGAAGAGAATGTAAATGCATCAGAAAGTAGGAAAACCCACATCATGAGTTTACCGTAACTTACTTTAAACGGAGAGTTTCCTCCTCCCCAAGTGCTTGATTGTGATATTGTTTGTGTTGACATTGGTTAAAAATCGGGTGCAAAATATAAAAACAAATACAAATAAACCCATAAAAGACCGACGAAGTGCCAATAAGTATTGCACATGTCAATACTCAAGAGGTTTTTCTTGTGAACTTTAGCGTTTAACGTCTTAATATAGGTAGATATCAGGAATATTATTCCTGCTAAAATATGTACTAGATGTATGGCTGCAATGGCAATTAAAAAAGAAGCAGATACTTTTTCACCTTCTTTAGGATTTACAAAATACAAACCTTCTTCTTCCATTACCGTCCATCCCCAATATTGCGATAGCGTAAAGGCTATGGCTAGAATTATCGTGATAACTAGACCTAACTTTACGTTTCCAAGTTCATCTTTTTGAGCAGAACGGTATGCAAACCACATACTTAACGAACTCAGTAAAACAATGAGTGTAGAATATAAAAAAACGGTGGGTATGGGGAAGTCAAACCAATTGCCATCGCCTCGTCTTACGATGTATGCGCTGGTAAGTCCAGCAAATAGCATTAAGATTCCTAATAATAACAACCACAGACTGAACTTTTTAGGATGTACGCCGGAGTATTCTACTTCTTCTTTCATATTAAATTATATCTTATCTACTAATAACGATATAAGGACCAAAGGGTTGTAAATTATCGATGCAAACATCAAAATTTTTGCATCTGCCATAGACAAAGATCTATATAGTTTGATTGCCAAGATAGTTAGCGCTAGCGAACTGGCCGTGATAACAATGCCACTAGCCCAACCGGCCATGCCAATAAGGCAGGGGATAACACTTACGGGAATGAGTAAAGCGCAAGATAAAATAATCAATAGTGCAGATGCTTTTGATCGCGCTGACTTCAGAGGAAGTAGTCTGTAACCCGCTTTTTTATAGTCGTCATCTAATATCCATGCAATAGCCCAAAAATGAGGAAATTGCCAAATAAATTGTATTAAAAACAATATGCCTGCAATGGCCGAAAATTTACCTGTAGCGGCTACCCAACCCAATAATGGGGGAATAGCACCTGGAATAGCACCTATATAAACCGCCACACTCGATACTCTTTTGAGTGGGGTGTAGATGAATGCGTAACTAATTAATGATCCAATACCAAGTATTGCAGCATATTGATTAAGAAAAGTTCCCAGTAAATAAACACCAACGATGCCTGTAACCGTGCAAAAAATAGCAGCCTCTAGCACCGTCATTCTATTTTGGGCAAGAGGTCTGTTTTCGGTACGTGTCATCAATACATCAAAGTTTTTTTCAACTATTTGATTTAATCCGTTGGAAGAGGCAACAACTAGAAATCCGCCAAGTATGAGTGCGTTAAGTTCCGTCCAATTGATTTCACCACTCATTCCAATGAGATATCCTAAAACGGAAGAAAGAACTACGGTAAACGTCAGTCTAAATTTAATCAACTGATTGTAGTCGCTTAATTTAGCTTTGATGCCTATAGATTCGGTTTGTAGTACAGTTGATTTCAACTCGGTTATCGCTCTGATTTTGATGTGCTTATAAAAGCGATGCAAATATAAAATTGTAATACAAATATGGCTGCTCCAAAACTAATATGGAATAGTTTTGAAATGGATGCAGTTTCGGGCAATAAAGCCATCGGACCGAAGACTAATTGTGCAACGGAAAGCATGGCAATCCATTTAATGTACTGGATTGATGGATAAGTGTTTGGAATTTTAATAAGCTGGTAAATAGCAAGCACAGAGGTGAGTAAACCCAACAAACCATGGTACTGAAAGGTTGGTGCTAATGCACTCGTTTTTTCTCCAAAATGCAAACCGTTCGATAATACATCATAAAGTTCTCTTAACTCAGCACCCAAAATCACCTGAACGGCAATAATTAGCATCAGAAAAAAAGTCATTCGTTTCTGTCCCACTGTTAAATGGGTAGATGGGAAAGGCTGCGCAAAATGTCTCGCCACGATAAAAAAACAGATAGATGCAAAAGCAGCAATAAAATGAGCGGTTACAATTCCACCAATTAAATTAGAATTAACAACTACAGCTCCGAGCAACGCATTTAAAAAAACAAAAACAAAACCAAGTCCTGTATAAAAGAATACCTTTTTATTCGTTCGTAAATAGGGAAGTGATAAGGCGAAACAACCAAAAACAATCAACCCCGTTACGGCACCCCAAAGCCTGTTTATATATTCAACGTACGCTTTTAAAACATTAAATTGGTGGGACTCATTTAAGGAAGAATGATTTTCTATTTCTGCTGCTTTCTCATCCAATCCTATTTTTTTTAAGATGGAAACAAAACGAGTTGTTTTTTGGATACGTTGTTCCTTAAAGAAATCTTCATAATCGGCGGGCAGTGCACGTTCAGAAATAGGAGGGACATACTCTCCAAAGCACTTGGGCCAATCGGGACAACCCATGCCGCTTCCTGTACTTCTTACGAGTCCGCCAATAACGAACAGTAAGAAGATAAAGAAGATCGAAAGCCAGTTTAATTTTAAATATGCATTGTTTCCCATTCTGAGATTATTCTAAATGTGATTAATCAAAAAAGCCACTCACGAGGTGAATGGCTTTTCGTATCTCATCTTAAACCGTTCGTGGTTTAAACCAATTTCTAAGTAAGGTGAAAAAGTCTGCTGTTTCTCTTACGGGAGAATCTTTGCGTGCTGGATCAACAGAGGTATTCTTTTCGAATAATTCTTCTGCACTATGCTCATCCGGAATATTTTGTGGCATAAAGTCAGCTTCGTAGGCTGGATTACTGTAATCATAAGCCCAACGATAAACAGTTGGAATTTCTCCAGGCCAGTTTCCATGTATTCTTTCTACGGGTGTAGTCCACTCTAGGGTATTGGCTTCCCATGGATTTTGAGTAGCTTTCTCACCAATAAATATGCTAGAGAAGAAGTTGTACAAGAATATGATTTGAGCGATACCACCTAGGATTGCTGCTAGTGTCATTAATACGTTAACATCCGCCCAAACGTTATACTCAGGTAATAAGGTAAATGCGTAATATCTACGAGGTACACCAGCTAATCCCATAAAGTGCATAGGGAAGAATACCAAGTAAGCAGATATGAAAGTTAACCAGAAGTGAATGTAGCCTAATGGTTTGTTCATCATACGTCCAAACATTTTAGGGAACCAGTGATAAATACCTGCAATCATACCAAATATAGCGGCACAACCCATTACAATGTGGAAGTGACCCACTACGAAATACGTATCGTGTAACTGTATATCAAGTGCAGCATTACCTAAGAAAATACCGGTAAGACCACCAGAAATAAAGAACGAAACTAGACCGATAGCAAACATCATCCCATTCGTAAAACGGATATTACCTCTCCATAAAGTGGCTAGATAGTTGAATGTCTTTACGGCAGATGGCACAGCAATAATCAAGGTAGTTACCAAGAATACTGCACCAAGAAGTGGGTTCATACCTGTAATAAACATATGGTGTCCCCACACAATAAATGATAAGAATGCAATACCTAACAAAGAAATAACCATTGCGGTATATCCAAATATTGGCTTACGTGAGTTTACAGCTATAATTTCTGAAGTGATACCTAATGCAGGCATAATAATGATATATACCTCAGGATGACCTAGGAACCAGAATAAATGCTGGAATAGTACAGGACTACCGCCTGTGTGCTCAAGAGCACCTGCCGAACCCAAGTAAATATCTGATAAGTAAAACGAAGTTCCAAATCCTCTATCAAAAAGCAGTAATAATCCACCACCTAACAATACCGGGAAAGAAAGTATACCAAGAACAGCAGTAAGCATTAACGCCCAGACGGTAAGTGGTAATCTAGTCATAGACATACCTTTTGTTCTCATGTTCAATACAGTACTCACATAATTGATACCACCAAGAAGTGAAGAAGCGATAAATAGAACGATAGCTACAAGCCATAGCGTCATACCCATTCCGCTACCTGGCATTGCTTTAGGCAAGGCACTAAGAGGCGGATAAATAGTCCATCCTCCAGAAGCTGGTCCCGTTTCAACAAATAACGAAGAAAGTAATACCAAACTACTTAATAGGAATAACCAATAGGAAAGCATATTCATAAACGGTGAGGCCATATCTCTAGCGCCCACTTGTAATGGAAGCAATAGATTAGCAAAGGTGCCACTAAGACCAGCGGTAAGTACATAAAATACCATTATAGTACCGTGCATAGTAACTAATGCCATATAATATCCTGCATCTAAGTGACCATCTGGTGCCCATTTGCTACCAAATAACCATTCCAAAATAGGGAAGCTCGTTTCCGGATAAGCAAGTTGTAAACGGAATGCGATTGACATTGCCATGCCAATTACCCCCATTATGATACCTGTAATTAGGAATTGTTTGGAGATCATTTTGTGATCCATACTAAAGACATACTTCGAGATGAAGCTTTCTTCGTGGTGATGATGATCCTCAGTGTGCGCGTGTGCTGTTGCTGTGCTCATTTCTTAGTTTAAAATGTTAATCCGCTTGGTTTTGATTTTTAATTTAATACTACAGTTTGGGTCGTGTTTGCTGAATCTACAGTTCCTTCTGGAACCACAGGAGCCTCAGGTTTTTTAACAAAAAGAGCTGCTTGTTCAGCCATCCACTTATCGTAAGATGCTTGGTCTTCTACAACTACTTTCATTTTCATATTAAAGTGTGCGTTACCGCATATTTTATTACATACCAAGTAATAGTCAAATTCAGGATCTCCTTTAATAGCTTGCATTTCTTTGGTAGATTTAATAGGAGTGAACGTAAACTCTGTAGGTAATCCCGGAACAACGTTCATCTGAGTTCTGAAGTATGGCAAGTAGGCTGAATGAATCACATCTCTAGCTCTAAATCTCAATCGTACAGGCTTATCTTTTACCAAGTGAATCTCCCCAACTACTTGATCATCATCTCCTTTACCGTCAAACATTCCATTGTCTGCTGCGAGTGCTTTTTTAAGTCTCTCAATTTGAGTGTGTCTTGCACGTATCATCGTTTCCAAATCTGCTTTTTTGTCACCAGAAGTGTACTCTTTTATTTTAGATAATTGAGCTTTTCGTTCATCGTCAACAAGTCCACCTAAACCTGATTTTAAATCGGCAAGTTCCTTTGGAAGTCTCATCATCGCAGTATCCATAGACAATATGTCTGCTTCTAGCTCTTTAATAAGTTCAACTGCGTGTTCTCTATTTGCAACTCCTAATGGATTAACACCGTTAATGAGGTTAAAGTTTGCGTTACCTAATTCTCCGTCAGCTCCAGGATATCTTGCATTCCAACCAAATTGGTAGGCGAAAACCTCTATTTGTTGCGTTTTGCCATCTGGATCAGAACGCAAAACTTTGTTCCACATTTTAAATCCACCAGAAACTAATACTGCTAAAACAATAGCTGGGATCAACGTCCATACGTACTCAAGATTATTGTTGTGAGACAAGAAGTACGCTTTGTGATTAGGCTTTTGTCTGTATTTGAACGAGAAGAAGAATAAAAGAAACTGTGTAAGAAAGAACACAGGAAGCGTGGCAATCCATGTCCATCTCATCATTCTGTCCATTTCTATACCATGCTCAGAGGCCGATCCGAAAGCATCAAGTGTGAATTGATTGTGAATACTGTACTCATAGATTACCAAACCAAAGAAACCTACTAAGAATACCAACATCATGTAAGCATTGATGTTATTCCAATTTACAACTTCACGTCCGGTAATATTAGAAACCAATTCTAGTATTCCGAAAATCATAAGGATAACCGCAAATACCAATAAACACATAACGATAACGATCCAATTGATTTTGCTGAACAATCCTTCGTTTACGGGTGCTATTACTTCGGTAACAGCGGCATCTGTTGCAACAGTACCTCCGTCACCACCGTTGTCAATCCACATCAATACGCTGGTAATTTGATCATCCGATAGATTTTCAAATATGTTCATGGCAGCGCCATTGTACTCTGCATAGATTTTGTTGGCTCTTTCATCGCCACTTTTAATTAATTTTTGGTTGTTTTTTATCCAGCTTACAAGCCAAGTATAATCTTCACCATATTTATCAACTACACCAGCAAGTGCAGGACCAACTACTTTATTGTTCAACGCATGGCACGATGCACAATTTGCGTTAAATAGTTTACTTCCCTCTTCAATTCGCTCCACAGAACCATCTTGTCCATTAATTGGACGCTTGAGATTGTTCTCGAATGCGAATGAATACTGAATAATAAAGAGCCCTAGAAACAGGAATAATCCCTTTAATTGGTTGTTAGTTTTAAATATCATTTATACGTTATGATGGTATGAATTGAATAAATTTTTAGCGCTGCGAAAATACCTTGAATTTTATTTAAACATAACAGAGTTTTACCAATTATTCCACATTGTAAAATATTTTTAGAATTGGTATAAATAGGATTGAAAATGAAAGGGTTATGAAACACAAAAAGGGGGTGTTTACCCCCTTTTTGAAACCAAAAACTAAAACTAAATAATGTTACCGTTCAAAAACTACTTTAAACAACATTAGGGTACAAAATTAAATGTATATTATTTTAAAATATGTCATGACGTGGTCATTTCGGGTTATTTCGACATATGTTGGGCCTTCTACAAGCCATTATATAGCTTAACATACTTGTTAATCAAATCGTTAGAATTGAAAAGTGTGAGTTGCTTTGGGATCTGCAATTCGTTCTGTTTTCTATTCCTTTCGACCAACAGAAATTCGATGGCTTTCTGCATACTCTCTTGGTTAGAAGGATCAAAGTAGGTTGCGGCATTGCCTCCAACTTCTGGCATACTACTAATGTTAGAAGTTGCGACTGTTTTTCCGTGCTGAAAAGCTTCTAAAATAGGCAATCCAAATCCTTCAAAAAGTGACGGATAAATACAAAAAAGTGCGTTTGCATATAGATTAGATAATACTTCACTTGTTACGTTTTGCTTAAGCTCGATTCTATCATCTTCTCTTGCTTTTTTTTGTAGAATACTCGAGGTGTCTCCATCTTTGCCTACTAAAATCAGTCGCGTATTGCCAGGTACTTGTTTGTAAGCGTTAAGCAGCATCTCCAGGTTCTTACGTTTACTGAATCCACTTACACATAAGATGTAATCGGATTCGGGTGGAATGGGAATGCCTATCGCTGGCGCAGGAAGACTCAGATATATTACTTCAATCTTGCGAGGATCGGTTTTAAAATAATGCAGTAAATCCTTTTTCGTTTGCTCGCTTGGTACTACTATTTTAGTGGCATACTTTTGCGCATAGTTTAGCTTTTTCTTGTAAAAAAAACGATCTATACTTCCATAGTTCTCCGGGTATCGAAGGTTAATAAGGTCATGTATGGTTACCACCGTTTTTAGGTTAAGCCTGTGTATACCAAAAGGTAGTTCATTACTTAGGCCATGATAAATCGTGATTTGCTCGTTTTGTAATTGATTGCATATTAATGCACTGCGCCATACGGACGGAAGCCATTTATGCCAACCTTTGGGATAAGATATAGGAGCAGGGCTTATCTCATCCGTTAGTTTTGGCTGATAGAGTATGAATTCAAATTGGTCTTGTGGTAACGAATTAATAAGCCAGCGAGCATAGTTACCTAAGCCTGTATGGTTCTTAAAATATCGTTTAGCATCAAAACCTATTTTCATTTACACAGGTACTTGAAAATCTCGCAGTACGTCATTTAATGAAGTTTTCTTGTCGGTAGATTCTTTTCGTGTGCCAATAATTAGGGCACAATTTACGCCATAACTTCCTGCTGCAAAATCTTTTTGGATGCTACCTGGAATAACCACTGAACGTGCAGGAACTCTACCTTTGTATTCTATGGGCTCTGGACCTGTTACGTCAATAATTTTAGTACTCATGGTTAAGGTAACTCCTGCGCCAATTACCGCTTGGGTTTCTACGTGCACACCTTCTACAATAATACATCTGCTTCCAATAAAACAATCATCTTCTATAATAACAGGAGCCGCCTGTACAGGTTCTAAAACGCCGCCTATACCTACGCCTCCGCTCAGGTGCACATTTTTACCGATTTGAGCACAACTACCCACCGTTGCCCATGTGTCTACCATGGTTCCACTGTCTACATATGCCCCTATATTCACATAACTAGGCATCAAAATAACACCTTTGGCTAAAAAGGCACCATAGCGTGCAATGGCATGGGGCACAACACGTACCCCTTGCGCCTCATACTCTTTTTTAAGTGCCATTTTATCGTAAAACTCAAATGGTCCTACTTCAATGGTTTGCATTTTTTGAATCGGGAAGTACAGGATAACGGCTTTTTTTACCCAATCATTTACCTTCCATCCATCCGTTGTTGGCTCAGCACATCTTAGCTGTCCTTTATCTACGAGCTCAATAACTTCACGAATGCTTTTTTGGACGTTATGGTCTTGCAGTAATTCTCGATTTTCCCATGCTTGAAGTATGGTATTTTGTAATTCGGTCATAAAAGTACTGCGAATGTAGAGTTATTAAAATTCTACACATATTGAATCGAACTAAACTTATGAAAAAAGTGATTACTTAACTAAGCCAGACGCTCATTTGATCGTTAGTAACCTCATACGATATATTTTCTTGTAGCGTGGTAGCTAACGATACACCAACATAATTTGCTTGTATCGGAAATTTGTGGTGATCTCGATTAGCTAGCACCGCAGTTCTTACACTCTTGGGAGAGTAGTTGAGTATTTCTCTCAACGCTGCAGCCAATGTTACACCTGAATTTAGCACGTCATCCACTAAAATAATAGGGTTCCCTGTAATTAAACTAACATCTTCAATGGTCACAGTCGAGGCAAGTCCGGCTAATTTATCTAGGTTAATCGTGGTGCAATGAATCTTGGTTGTTCCGAAGTTTTCAAGACGCATTTTTATCTTTTCGGCAACTTCAGTTCCTCTGTCTACTAAGCCAACCAATACGATGGATTTTTCTCCGTAATGATGCTCGAGTATTTGCCATGCTATTCGATCAAGCTTTAGTGATATTTCTTCGTGATTTAAGATTAGTGATTTGCTCATGGTTTTAGGATTTAAAGGGCAGAACCTCTGATTCTCGTATGGCCAAGATCTCGCGGTGTACTTCCAGAGTCTGTTCAATAAGTGATCGAACACCATCGTTGTATATCACCCAATCGGCCTTGTTCATACGTTCTCGATCCGTAGATTGATTCTGTATACGTTTCAAAATGTCTTCACGTTTCACATGATCGCGTTTCATGATACGCTCTATTCTCGTCTCAATAGGACTTGCGATTACAATTACTTTATGAAGTGTTTTGTAGCTCATACTCTCAAACAACAACGCCGCTTCTTTCAATGAATAGGGTTCGTCACGATGTTCTTGAGCCCATTGTTCGTAATCGTTTTTTACCGCAGGGTGAACTAAGTTATTAAGTAGCTCAAGTTTTTCTTCGTTGTTAAAAACCACCTTTGCCAGGTACTCACGGTTTAATTCGTCTTTGCGTGTGTATGCGTCCCAACCAAAGTTTTCGGTGATGGCTTTTTTGAGCTCCTGGTTGTTGCTCATAATAAATTTGGCACGAGAATCTGCATCATAAATGGATACACCGAGTTGCCCGAAAATCTTACATACTGTAGATTTTCCAGCGCCCATACCACCTGTTATGCCTATTCTGAGATGTTGCATAACGCTAGTCTTCAGCGACGTCG